>JAUIHJ010000444.1 GCA_030432015.1 bacterium | reverse complement strand
CAGGGCACCGAGGGTAAACTGTTTCGGCCCATGGCAATGACCGTACTCTTCGCGCTGGCCGGATCGCTCGTCCTGTCACTCACGCTGATGCCCGTGTTGGCATCACTCGCTCTGCCCAAAACGATGAGCGAAAAGGATGTGTGGCTAATTCGCCTGGTGAAGTGGGGTTACCGGCCGCTTGTGAATCGATCCATTCGTCGTCCCCTGGTGGCCGTCGCCGCAGGGCTGCTCTTGATTGTGATCAGCATCCCGGTTGGGCGGAACCTTGGTGCCGAATTTATGCCGCGATTGGAAGAGGGTGACCTGTTGGTTGAGGCATTGCGACTTCCCAGCGCCACGCTCGAAGACTCCCTCACGATGTCAACGCAAATCGAAAAGATCCTCAAAGTGTTTCCCGAAGTGAAGACCGTCTTCAGCAAGACCGGTCGGCCAGAAATCGCCAACGACGTCATGGGCGTTCATCAAACGGACGTCTGGGTGATTCTCAAGGCAGAAGCGGACTGGCCGGTTGACAAGACTCGCGATGCGTTGATCGAGGAGATGTCGGAGGCCCTCAATCGCCAGGTGCCCGGCGTGGCCTTCGGGTTTACGCAGCCAATCGAAATGCGTGTTGACGAACTGGTCGCTGGCGTTAAGGCGGATGTTGCCGTGTTGCTGTATGGCGATGACCTTGAAATCCTGGCCCGCAAAGGAAAAGAGATCGAACGCGTCATGGGCTCAATCGCCGGCGCCGTGGATGTGAAAGCCGATTATCAAAGCAACATTCCGACGATTTCCGTTCGTGTGAAGCCCGAGCAACTCGCACGGTACGGCATCGATGCGCAGCAGGTCATGGACACCGTGGCGGCAGCCGGTGGACTTCCGGCCGGCGAGGTTTTTGAAGGGCGGAAGCGGTTCCCCATTCTGATTCGCTTTCCCAACGAGTGGCGGGAGCGTGTCGATCGCCTGGAGCAGATCCCTGTCGCCGTGCTCGCAGGTGAACCGATCTTGCTCCGCGAAGTGGCCGACATTCGGCGGGAGGAATCACCGCCGGGGATCGAGCACGAAGCGAGCCGTCGCCGCACCTTTATCCAGGCCAACGTCCGCGGGCGTGACGTCGCGACCTTCGTTACCGAAGCACAGCGCGCAGTTGCCATGCAAGTCGACCTCCCGCCTGGTTACAGTATCGAATGGGGTGGCGATTTTGAGAATCTCCGCTCGGCCGCCCTCCGCCTGGCGATTATCACGCCGATCATTCTGCTGGTTATCTGGTTGCTGCTCTATAGCAGCTTTCAATCAATGCGGCTGGCCGCCTTGATCTTCCTGGCAGTACCGATGGCTGCCAGTGGTGGTGTCTTTGCACTCGCCCTCCGCGGGATGCCGTTCAGTATTTCTGCCGGGGTCGGGTTTATTGCCCTTTTCGGCGTCGCGGTGCTCAATGGCCTGGTGTGGGTTAGTGCAGCCGAGCACCTGCGAGAGGAGGGGATGGGGCGGCACGAGGCAGCACATGAAGCTGCAATCATCCGAATCCGCCCTGTCCTGATGACGGCGCTTGTGGCCAGTTTGGGATTCTTGCCGATGGCGATTTCCACTACCGCCGGGGCAGAAATTCAACGACCCCTCGCGTCGGTCGTTATCGGCGGCCTGATCACCTCGACGCTCCTGACCGCGTTCGTTATTCCAGCCATCTATCCGTGGTTTGCCAGCGGACAACCAGCGCGTGCCGAAACAAACTGACGCGATGCCGCGTGTTGGAGTTGGCGGCGCGTGATGTTCGCGGCACCGCCATCCGGCGAACCTACCACAGAATTCGATCGTCCTCCGCGTCACGCAACGCTTGTTGGGCTTGCTCGATTTGGCGTTCAATCGCCGTCCGCTCTTCAGGCGAACAATTCTTCAAGCGCTCTTGCAACGCTTTGAGGTGCTGCTGATGGGCTCGCTGGTGCTCGTCAAAACCAGAAGGCAAGAATCCTGAAGTGTTCACGCACGGTTCTCCCATCAATCCTGTCGTTGCGACTTGTCGTACGCCGCAGGCGTGCCAGGGGCGAGCCAGCCAACGAGTCGGTTGGTGACCAATTCGGCGGCGTCGTGTTGCACAAAGTGTCCGGCGTCAGGGATTGTAATCAGGGTCAGGTCCCTGGCGATCCAATTCCAGGTGCCATTCAAGGCCCCCGGCAACAGCGCGGTGTCTTTCAACCCGTGGAACATTAAGACGGAACACTGGATTGGCGGGAACTCCGGCCCAGGCTGGTCGGCGGCCTCGCGAGGAAAGTTGGCCTTGTAGTAATTGAGCATGCCTTCGATGGACGAGCGGCGGAACATCTCGACATACTTCTGCTTGGTCTCGGCGCCCGATACCCAGAAGGCGAGCATCTCAGGCGTCGTCTTCGATGCAGCGTCCGGCTCTTGAAAGGCTCGCGCGTACGCGCTTGCCAAACGCTGTTTCGGATTGTTGGCCAATTCGCGAATCAAGCCTTGAGGATGTGGGAGATTCAAGATGACCAAGCGATCCGTTCGCTCGGGATAACGCATCGCGAACGTCCACGCCACCATCCCACCCCAATCGTGTCCGACGATGACGGCTTTCCTGCACTGAAAGTGATCGACAATTGCCAGCAGGTCGCCGACAAGCGTTTCCGTCTTGTAGCTGTCGACGCCCGCGGGCTGACCACTCTTGTTGTAGCCTCGTTGATCGTAGGCAACGACCTGAAAGTGCTGGGCCAACGCTGGCATCTGGTTGCGCCAGGTGTACCAGAAATCGGGAAAGCCGTGGATCATCACGACCAGAGGGCGATTGCTCGCGGCATGCTGCTCGCCGGCCATGACGTAGTGCAGTCGGACACCGTCGGAATCGACGAAGCCGTGGGTGCCGATCTCTTGGGCACGCGCGGTGCTGCCTAAGAACAAGATGGCGGCGGCAAGGCAGCGTGTCATCGGTGAAAATCGAGCGACCATCTTTTTACTCCAGGTAAGGGATGATTCGAGTAAGATACCATCATTCAGACCACAGGTTGATCCGCCACGACTTTCAGGCATGGAGACTGGCGCTTCTGGCGGAATCAAGGTTACTCGTTTTCGGCCGGTCGCTGGCGGCGAGCAGGTCGCGACCCATTGATATTGTCCCGAGGAATTCAACCATGTTGATCGCCCAAGTGTCCGCCCAAGATGCCTCGACCCGGTCGTACGACATTGCCGTGCTCGTCGCGCTGTTGATTCCGATTATTGTCTGCATCTTGGTGGCAGGGTTCCTGGTTCTGGTCCTGCGCCATCTGCGTTTCAATCGCGAAACGCTGCACGCGGAACGCCTCAAGATGATCGAGGCCGGGTATCCGCTTGAGGAACCCGAATCAACCAAGCGACAGCAGAAGTTTATGCACAACGCGTTTTGGATTTCATTTTGGATGGTTTTCGCGGTGCCGTCGTCGGCGTTTTCGGCCGCGACCGCGGCAACGGCGCAGAGTGAAAACACGGGTTTCATTGTGGCGATATGGACGGGAGCTGCGGCGGCCAGTATCGCCGCGGTCGTTTCCGCTGCCGTGCTGATGATCTATTCACGCGCTTCACATGACGAGGACGACTTGCGGGCACCTTCGAAGAAGCTTTGAGACAGACAGGGCAAGTCCAGCCCGCAAGCATGAGCCACAACGTCGCAGGTTTTCACCACGGCGGGCGCGTCGTGGGCTAACCGTTGAAGGCAATCATCTCGACATCGTAGGTCTCAATCAGCGCCGTCTGGAAATCCAGAAACGATCGCAGCAGCAGGCCGGGTGACTTGGGATTGCGTTGGACCAGTGACAATGTTTGCGCCGTCACTTCCATCTCGCCGGCGATACCGGCCAGGCTGAGCCGGCACCAGGTTGCGTCACGGTCATAGGACAACGTGAGTTGCTCGCTTTCGAACTCCTCGACGCGGTCGATGAAGGCCTCCAGATCGACCGCCTGCGGCAGCGCGAGTTCGACGGTGTTGAAGAGCGATCCAAACACCGCCGCAAAGGGCTCGGCCAGAATCTGGTTGGATTCTCGGATCTCCGCGACCTGCCGATGCCAGATAACCTGGGACGGGTCAGTGGGATTTAGCGAAACAACCACCGAGTATTCAAAGTAGGGCGTTGCGATCGAGCCTCTGCCTTCAACCAGTTTCTCCACGTTCAGCTCGGCCCGCCGAAAACGAAACTGAGTCCGCAGTTTGTCGTAGATCTCATTCAGGTCTGCGTCAAGTTGATCGGCAGCGATTCGAGCGACAAACGCCTCGCTGAAATCATTCACCTCAACCGGGACACGATGCGAGATCTTGAATCCAGCCAGGTCGCGAACACGATCGATTCGCTGACCAACAAGCGCCACGTTCATGAACGGCCGTTCCCTCGACAAACGAATCTTGATCCAAGTCATTGACCAACACTGATCAAAAGCTTCGCTAGTCTATCGATCGCTGCACGGATCAACAAGTTCGCTAGCGGCGCGTAACATGTAACATCCGATCGGCACAGAACGGCCGCTGTTGGTCTCGCGTGAGCACGGCATTTCCACTCGCTGGTGACAGTGGTGACGATGACATGGACCATTAAAACCAGCTCGATTTAGACCCAGGAAAAGGGGAACAGGAACTTCACGGCCAAGCGGCGTATTGCTGTCGGTCCCCCACTTTTCGAAGTTTTTTTCGACTCATTCGCGCCATCGATAGTGCCATCTGAGGCCGAATCCGTCTAGAATGGAATCATGATTACAACCGTCATTCCCGTATTTAACGAAGCGGACAGTCTGGTCGAACTGCACGCGGAACTCGACCGTGTCGCGGGCGAGCAGGGATACGATCTACAGATCATTTTCGTCGACGACGGATCAACCGACACGTCGTGGCAGGTGATCCAAGAGATTGCGGCGAGCGACGGGCGTGCTTCTGGCATTCGGCTACGTAAGAATTTCGGCAAGGCGGCGGCCCTCAGTGCGGGCTTTCTTGCGGCGCGAGGCGAGTTGGTCTTTACGATGGATGCCGATTTGCAGGACGATCCCGCTGAGATGCCAAATTTTCTGGCCAAGATGGGCGAGGATCTGGATGTGGTTAGTGGCTGGAAGCAGATCCGCCACGATCCCTGGCACAAGGTTGGCCCCTCGCGCGTCTTCAATTGGTTGGTGGGCTTTTTGACCGGTGTTCGTTTGCACGATCACAACTGTGGGTTCAAGTGTTACCGGCGGCAGATTTTCGACGAAGTTCGACTGTACGGGGAATTGCATCGCTTTGTGCCGGTGCTCGCCGCGGCTCGCGGGTGGCGCGTCGGCGAAATCGTGGTGAATCATCGCGAACGGAAGTTCGGCCAGTCGAAGTACGGCGTGACGCGGATCGTCAAGGGCCTGCTGGACTTGTCCACCGTCTATTTCCTGACGGGATTCGGCCAGCGGCCGCAACACTTACTTGGTTCCTTCGGCCTGGTAGGTTTCCTGACCGGTGGGCTAGGCCTGTCGTTCTTGACGGCCAGTTGGGTCGTCACGCGGCTCGACGCAGTGCCGGGAAATGAACTGCACCTGCATGAACGGGCGATTTTCTACTATTCGATTGTGGCCCTGTTGCTTGGCGCCCAGTTGTTGTCGATTGGCTTTCTAGCCGAACTCATGACGGCCTTCTTCGGTCGCGACACCTTGCCGTATTCGATTGGGGCGCGAACTCCTCGAAAACCGGCCGCGTCGCGCCACGACCGCGAGCCGGACGACCATGCCGACCGCGCCTCGGAGACGTTTCCACCGTCAGAGTTTTAATGATGAGCACGGACTCGCGAGTGGGAACGACCCTGACGCGGCGCACCATTTATCTGTTGCTGATCGTCACGTCAGCCGGGACGATGGTCGGTCGAATTATGGACGTCCAGTCGAAACGCGGCGACACGGCCATGTTGAGTGCCAACGATCGCAGCCGGTGGTGTGCGATCCGCGCGATTGGCGACCTGGGTACAACGCAAATCGACGCGATCATTCGGCGGGGCGATGGTCGTCGTGATCCGGAATGGAACACCATCGACAAGGTCCGGCATAAAGGACGTGATGGCAAAGAGCACTACTATTCCAGCAAACCACCGCTGCTGATTTATTTGCTGACCGGGCAGTATCAGTTGGTCAAGCTGACAACCGGGGCTACCCTGGCCGAGTATCCGTTGAATGTCATGCGGCTCATGCTGGTCTTGACCAACGTGCTACCGATGATCGTCTACTTCGTATTGTTGGCGTGCCTCGTCGACCGGCTTGGTACCAGCGACTGGGGCCGGATCTTTGTAATGGCCATCGCAACGTGGGGCACGTTCTTGACGACGTTTGCGGTGACGATCAACAACCATTTGCCCGCGGCAATCAGTGTGCTGATTGCCACACTGGCAGCCACCGCGGTGATTCGAGATGGCCAGCGCCAACTCTGGCGATTCGCCTTGGCCGGCGGCTTTGCGGCCTTCGCGTTTGCCAATGAACTTCCCGCGTTGTCGTTCCTGGCCCTGCTGGGTGCGGCGCTGCTGTGGAAAGCACCGCTGCAGACATTGACGGGATTCGTGCCCGCTGCCGCCATCGTGGTGGTCGCTGTGCTATTGGCCAACTACCAGTCGCACGGCAGTTGGCGACCGCCTTATATGCACCGCAGCGACGGACCGGTCGTGGCGACATTGCCCGACTCCGTTCTCCCCGATTTGCAGAAGTTGCGGCGATCGCCGCAACTCATGGCTGCCCTCAGTGACCAGGGTATCGAGCTTTCCGCGCGTGCCGTCTTGCAGGAAACGAGGCAGGCACCCGGCTGGATGATCTGGGATCCGATCGGACAGCGGCGGCTGGCGATTCGCAAGACCGACGACGGATTCGAGGTGCGTCAGTGGGGCAACTGGTATGAATATGCTGGGACGTATTGGGTGCCAGAAAAGAAAAGTGGTGTCGATCGTGGAGAGCACCACCACCTTGCGCACCCCGGCGGCGCGCATCTCGGCGGCCAGCCCCGGCAGGGTCTCTGGTTGGGCGAAGCTGTAGAGGAAGACCGCGTCCACGCCATCGAGTGCAGGCCTCAACGTGTG
>JAUIHJ010000443.1 GCA_030432015.1 bacterium | reverse complement strand
GCCCGTTAGATCCAACTGCGGAAAAACGGCCTGTCGGCGAAAAAGGTGCCTGTCCCGCTGACGGAGTGTGCGCTGCTGAATCGAGCTCGGACAACTGGGCCGCTCAGTGCCACGGATGTGACATCGTCGGTTGATTCACATAGCGACGCATTCTGAGCACCAAACGTTGGCCTGCCCCCGCCGCCAAGCGAACCTGGAGTCGCCGCGCGTCCAACTTGGTGGTTGTGGCGTCTGCACGTTCTAGCCCGATGAAATGATGCTCGCCATAGCCGCCAGCCTGTACGATCACGTCGCGCGGTTGCAAGGGATTCAGATTGACCAGCGTCACGGCAACTTCTTCGGCCGTCAATCGGTCCACCAGGGCCGCAACGTCCGCAGGCAGGCCGGCTCGCCGCTGGTCTGGATCGAAATACCGCAAGCGGCATTGCAAGACATTGCCCTGATGCCCCGGGTGAAGGCCCCCCAGCATCAACTGAACCAGCGACGCCACGCTGGCCGGGTTCAGGTGCATTGGATCATCGGCGAGCCGCGTATCGGGGGTCGTTGTGTCGGCCCGCATTTGGGCCACGCGGCGCTGCATGCGCAACATATCGCTCAACAGAGCCCGCACCGGAAATTGTGGGTCCTGGCCAAGCAAATAGCGAATCCACTGGCGGTGCCGAGCCGACGCTGTGGCCGGGCGGCGGGGCGCGCTGGCATCACCGTCGCCGCCGATCTCCAGACGCCGCAGATCTGCCTCACGCATCGACAGATACCAGATTTCCAGCGCCCCATGATCATATTTGGCGGGATGAAAATGATACCACCCCTGATCGCCGTACATGCGAGGATACTGCAGTTGGCCATCAACCATTTTGCCCTGAGCGTTGATCTTGGCAATCTGGCGTCGCCACGGTTCAAGATAGCGGTCGTCGCCCGTCAGCAGGTACGCGTTCACAAAGCCGGTCAGGCCCCAGTGATGCGTGTTACGATGAGCCAGACTGCCGTTTTGGGGCACTTCGACCGTGAAGGCCCAGCCGTAGACGCCACCGTACCATTTCCCATCCGTCGCGCTACCAATCTTGCCATCCAAGCCGATATTGGTCGGAATGACGTCGTCGTTGGCCAGCATCCGTTCGCGCCAGGCGTCGACGTACTCCAGCAGCCAACGACGGTATTTTGCTTCTCCGGTCAGCAGGTAAGCGTTCGCGGCCAGCGAAGTCGCGGCGAGATTCTGCGGATGATCTCCGATGATGTCGTTGTAGTCTTTGAAATGAGCCAGCATCTGCTCGTAACTCTCTTCGCCGTGCCCCAGCCGAAAACGATTCTTGATTTCAATGGGATCGCCGGCCCAGTCCAGGGCGGTTGCTTGCCGCAACAGCGGGCCGCGACTCCCGTTAAACAGGCTGCGAATGATCTTATGCGTGGCATCATAGTTCTGGGCGCCAGGATCTTCGTTCATATAGAAGCCGGCGAAACGCCGCACCCGGCGACCAAACTGAAGATCCGTCGGATCGGAAAGTCCCTGCAAATTGAAGACCGTCAAGCCTTCCCCGTTATGGACCCAGTCGAACGAGGTCGGGAATTCCTTGTAGTACATACCGTCCCGGGCCGACGGGACTTCAACCGTCTTGGCCGCGGTGTATTGTCGCAAGTGGCCTTCCCAGGCGTGCTTGTACATCCGCAGCACTTCATCGGAGCCCCCCAGCGCATGTAACAGCGGCCAATCGTTGCAGTTTTCGATGGCATCGTCCGGGCCATCGTCGCCGCCCCACCGCTCCACGCAGCGGAGATAACCACGCTCGTCAAAGTACCGCTGGTAGAATTCCGCACAGGCTTCGGCATTACGACTCAACAGTTCGCGCTCCAACAGCGCCCAGTAAGGCGGCGGCAGGGGCGAATTGATTTCGACCCGCGGCATTTCGGCCCGGCACGGCATGGGCGCCGCCAGCAGCGTTAGAACCAGCAAAGCCACGGCGAGCAGGACGGTGCGAAACATCAGCCAAACTCCTCGATTTTCCGGAACTGTGACGACGCCATTGTAAACGTCTGGTGCGACGAAAACCGCATCCACTCGCCGCGAATTGCCCCGCGTCCGAATTCAGTGGCGGAGTCGACAGCCAGAGGAAGGCCGCAAAGGGGAGCCCAAGAATCACAACCGCGAAGGGCCGACTTGCATGTTGCGGCGATGCGCCGCCTTGCGCCTGTTTGCCGCGCGGCGTTTATTAGCCGCAAAGCGGCGGCCGGAGCCTGCCGCCGTGACTGACGATGACGCCTGCGAAAAGCTACGCATCACCCAGCCGAGAGCCGGCCTTCTTCCGCACGCGGCGCGCGAAGCGCGCCGCGTCGATTACAGCACGCTGGTGCAGACCGCGAGCGATGAGTTCATGTTCGTCGTGCGCTTCAACCTGAAACATTACAAGCGGTCCATCGACGTTGATGACTTTAGCAACACAAACGACTTGCTGGCCGAGGGGAGTTGGTGCCAGATGCTGGATGTCAACGGTCGCTCCGACGCACCGCTCGTGCGATTCGAGCAACGGAGCGAGCGCATTGACGGCGGCGTATTCGAGCTTCCAGACCAATGCGGGCGTACTCAAGACGGCAGGCATGGTCTCGTCAGAGAAATCAATCGCGTGCTCGGTCGCAGCAACAAAGCGCAACTCACCGCGATCACCAACTTTGGGAGGACGTTTCATGCCTGACCTCGACGTCGTGCGACGCGTCTGGACGGCGTCACTATCTGGACGGTGTCACGACTCGGTGGTGTGACGGCAGGAGCGTACGCAGATCGCTACGATGCACTGCGCGCCGCAACCGCCACGATGTCCAATTCGAAACGAAAACGCCCACGTCGATAAACGTCCGTGGGCGTCCTCGTAATGCTTGCACCGGCACTGCGACCAATTAGTCGTCGCAGAGGGGTTCTTTCTTTTCGGTGATCACTGGCGTTTCCAGTGCGAGTTCGGCGTTCAACGCAGTGAACGCGGCCCATTCCTCCGGCAGGTTGTCTTCGTGGAAAATCGCTTCCACGGGACACTCTGGAACGCAGGCCTCGCAATCAATGCACTCTTCAGGGTGAATGTAGAGCATCTGCTCGCCTTCGTAGAAACATTCCACGGGGCAAACGACGACACAGTCCGTGTACTTGCACCCAAAGCAGGGCTGCGCAACAACGTGAGTCATGGGAGACTATCTCCTTCAGGAAACTAAAACGCGTAAGTTGATTGTTTTATATCGGCCAAATTGGAACTGTCAACGACGCAAAAACGTCGATTATTCCGCAGTCGCAGCCAAGACGCACCGCACGGCCAAAACGAGGAGCATCGCGGCCCAAGCGTGACAAGTCGTTGCAGGCGAACGACTTTTGCAGCGTGTCCCTGGCGTCGGCGAATGCTACTGCCGTTATTTGTGCGTGTCAACCGGTCATGCGTCGCGACCCGGATCAGACTTGCTTCACTTGCCGAGCGTATCTAAAATCAGTGGTGTCATGAGGTTTTGTCTACAAGGGTCGACCATACACGACCCGTTCTTCATCACACGGCAGGCGTAATGTAGGTATCTGCCAGTGGCCCTTTCAGAAATCGATCGCACACTGCTTCAGCGGTGCTTGGCCCGCAAGCCAAGGGCTTGGGAGGATTTCGTTGACCGTTTTCTGGGTTTGGTGGTCCACGTGATCCGCCACAGTTCCCAGTGCCGATCAATCCGCTTGGGCCAGGCCGACGTAGACGACTTGGCTGCCGAAGCCTTCTTAGCATTAATCTCTGACGACTTTGCCGTCTTACGGCGGTTTCGCGGAGATAGCAGCCTGGCGACCTATCTGACCGTGGTGACGCGACGCGTCGTGGTTCGCGAGCTGCTGAAGCACAAAAAGACGGCCAGTTTGCACGAGCTGTCGGAAAACAGCATCCCGGCGACGGCCGTGTCATCACCCGAGGAACGGATCAGCAACCGGGAAGAAGTCGAACGACTTTTGCGTCACCTGCATGGACAGGAAGCCGATGTGGTCCGGCTGTACCATCTGGAAGGCAAGACGTATCGGGAAATCAGTGACCGGATCGGGATGCCGGAAAATAGCATCGGCCCGACGCTCAGCCGAGCTCGACAGCGGATTCGCGAAGTCGGGTCCAACGGTAGCTAAACCTTGGCCGGCCACCTCGGGTGCTCAACGCGTCGACGAATACCCCCGATATTCCGGGCGAAACCCGGTCCTGGGCCCTGTGGGATATGCCGTCGGCAAGGGCGGCGGGTAGCCGGGTCCAGCTTGATTCGGGTCGACACCCTGCATCGCCCCGACGTCGGACAGATTAATCGGCAGCTGTCCGTTGATGTCGGGGAGCGACCATGTTTCGAGTGGATTCTCGACCGGCCGATTAATGGCATACTGGCCAATTTCGATCTGAAATGTCATGTTGGCCGCCGGGGCCCGAACTTCGACCCGATGCGGTAACGACACGCTATGCTCGGGATAAAAGCGATGATCGGTCGCCACCGCCGATGCGATCAAGCGATGACTGGCGTCGGTGATGTGCTGCTCGACAATCCAGCCATACGTCGGTTCGATCACCAAAGTGCGTGTCACCATGCCATTACTGCCCAGCACTTGCGAGCGAACTTCGATCTTGCCGTCGGGACGTTGATACGGCCCTTCGTGAAGGCCGCTGGGGTCCATCGTGACCAGTCCCAACGACTCAATCACCCACGCCGGTTCGATGGGAAGCATCCGCTGCGCCGACGACTGTGAAAATTCATCGTGGCGGGCAAACAGGACGGCCGGCTGCCCGCTGCTCTTCAGCCAGAACCAAAAGACTTCGTCGTTGCTACCCAAGTCCAACTCCGGTCCGAACAGCTTCGCGCGCAGCCGCAATCGACGCGGCGTTTGCACCGAAAGGGTTGCCCGCAGGGAGGGAAAACCGGGAGTCGAAACGGCAGCCGTATCACTGTGCAGTTGCTGCACACGCTGCGTATTGGAGTTGACGGCGTGCAGCACCTGCGGCAGCGTTGGCGGGCCCACAAAAGCAACGGGGGCCAGCGGAGCCGTCGGCCGCGTCGCAAAATTGAGCATTCCGCAGCCACAACAAAGTGGCCACGATAACGCCAACAGCCAAAGGTAGAGATGACGATTCAAATCAGCTTCCTTGCCGAGTGAACATCCGGGCCGCCAACGGCCTCAATCCGCGTCTGCAAAGAGCAGACGGGCCAATTCCTCTTGAATTTCTGTGATGCGCGGTCCGGCGGGAGGCGCGCTTAAAACTTTGTGCTCGGTGTCGTTCTTGGGACAAAACACGACCATCAACTCGCGCCCCTGATCATCCGTTTCACGATCGTCCAGCCGCACAATACGTCGGCGGATCAGCAGCAAGGCCAGGATGAATCGCACGTCAGCCTTCTCTGGCTTGTCCTCCAACTCCTGGAAATAGTGCAACATGACATCATTGGGTGCCCAGTGCATCTTGTTCGCGTTGGCCGCTGGCATCTGCGATTTCCACCAGCCGATCGCACCTTCGGGTGGTTCGCTCCAGGCTTGTTCGCAGTAGTCCTGACGCACGACTTCCGCACCATCGCTGACCAGGACGGAATAGAACGGCTCATCGGGCAGCAATTCTCGGTCGGTTGCGGCGCAACGACGCGTGCAGCGCTGAATATCAAAGTCGATCATGTCGCTGAAATCTGGAGGAGATGAAAAGCCAGCTGGCCCGGGAACAGGGCGGCGAATCGTACGAGAAAACGCCGTATGACTCAATACAATCGTCCGCAGCCAAGAAATCATCGGGCCCCGGGCATCGTTCCGTGACCCGACAAGCCCGCCAATCGGCCCGCCGCGAACCGCACACGATGCGGCATCCGGATGGCGCAACCCCTTTCATAGTCAACACAACCGTTTGTCACACTGGAAACCGCGTCGACGATGTTCGGCGTTGCAAGCGAACGGCGACGCGCGGCCTGGCGACAGGATTCCCATATCGCAGGCACGCCCCCAGCTCGCCCGGACGAGGCAAAAAGGCGGAGCTTGCCAGGCGATCGGTCCGTTTGAAATCTGCCAGCCGAGGATTTCGCGTGAACCTTGACCGAGTTCAAATGGTCAGATAAAGTCTTACCGTACCGGCGGACGAGGTGGCTCGGGTCCCCCCCGTGGCGCTGCTCAACGCCCGCAACCATCGAACATTCAGCTCGACCACGAAGTCACAGAAATACCATGCTTCAGATCCCCCTGGCACAATTGCTTCTCTTAGGGCGACGCCTGCCAAGGGGATCGTAGGAGCAAATGGATTCTTGTTGAATACGACCCTGAGGCCTCACTGGTCTTGGGGTTTTTTTGTTGGAATTGAAATGTCACATTCGCAGTCATCACGATTTCTGGGGACGAGTCGGTCGAGGGCCGAGTTGTTACTTATCGCGCCGGTCAAGGACCGGCCTGTGGACATCGTTAATTTGCAACGAAATACCACCACCCCAACAACATTGCCCGAACAAAACGTCCTTCTCGAGGAAACCTGAGACATGACTACGAAGCAAGATTCGCGACAAATTGTAATTTTTGACACCACGCTGCGTGACGGCGAGCAGTCCCCCGGTTGCAGCATGAACCTGGGCGAAAAGCTGGAAGTCGCCCAGGCGCTGGTCGACTTGGGCGTGGATGTCATCGAGGCCGGCTTCCCCATCGCCTCGCCAGGCGACTTTGAAGCGGTTCGTGAAATCGCGTCCGCCATGCGAGGATCAACCATCTGCGGGCTGGCCCGCTGCAATGACGCGGATATCGATCGGGCGTGGGAAGCCTTGAAGCACGCTGAGTCCGCCAGGATTCACGTTTTTCTGGCGACCAGCGCCATTCATCGCGAGTTCAAATTGAAGATGTCGCGCGACGAAATCGTGGCACGTGCCGTCGCCGGGGTCAAACGTGCGGTGAGCTATTGCGACGATGTCGAGTTCTCGCCGGAAGACGCGGCCCGTACCGAACACGACTTTCTGTGCCAGGTTGTTGAGGCCGCGATCGAGGCGGGGGCAACCACCGTCAATATCCCCGACACGGTCGGTTATGCGACGCCCGCCCAAATGGGCGAGACCATCGCCGTACTGCGGGATCGCGTCCCAAACATCGAAAAG
>JAUIHJ010000442.1 GCA_030432015.1 bacterium | reverse complement strand
TTCCACCGGTCACCCGGGGTGCATCACCCGCGCTTCGATCCGTTCTTAATCAGCGGCTCTTGGTGGTCTGGGGGAGATGGGGGGTGATGGGTGTGCTGCCTGGTTTCCCTCTTGTGCCTATTTTTTCGAGTTGCATGGGGTGGTGGCTGGAAGGCCGGCGGGCGTCGAATTCCGCTACGAAAATCCGCGGCAAAATTTCGTGCGTCGCGCGCAAAATCCTGGTGCAAAATCCTGGGCAGTCCTAAAATGTCCGCCAGCTAGTCTCGTGAATGCTGCTTGATCGATCGAGCGGTGTCCATTCTGGACACGAGTTGGATAACGTATGATGCCACGGGTCAGGAGGGGCGCAGTGTATCGAGCAACGGGAGGAGTCCAACCGTGAGGAATCAACAGTCTGCAATCGCTCGGCGTCGCCACAACGCGCGTTCCTTGCCCAAGAAGTCACGGCGCCGATTTCGTGTCGAACACCTGGAAGACCGCCGGATGTTGGCGAGCGATTTTCTGCAGGCTTCGGCCCTTGATGCATTGGCAGCGGCCGAGGGAGAGGGCGACGATTTGGTGGCGATTCGCCTGGCCACAACGGACTTGTCGGGTAACCCGATCGAGGCCGTTGCGGCGGGGCAGCGTTTCTTATTGCAGGCCAGCGTCGAGGACTTGCGCGACGATCCAGCGGGTGTCTTCGCCGCGTACCTTGATGTCGAGTTTGACGCATCACGCGCGGCGATTTTGGGGCCGGTTGTGCATGCGGAGGGGTTCCAAAATGGGACCTCCGGTGACCTCAGTTTCCGAGGCCTCATTGATGAGGTGGGTGGTTTTGGGACGTCGTTGACACAGCCCGGTGTGGCGGTGGCGCAACTTTTTTCAGTGGTGGTCACCGCAGACACGGTCGGGCAACTGGTTTTTGAATCGGAACCAGCGGATCTGCTTCCGGAACATGACATGTTGCTGTACCAGGTGAACACTCCCATATCGCACGATATGGTCGATTACGGCCGCGTGGCCATCGACGTCACACCCTTTGTCGGTCATCCCGACGTGGATGCCAACGACGACGCGTTCGACGTCTTGGCCCTCAGTGCGGAAAATCGGCTCGACGTCTTACACAATGACGCGGGGTTTGGCGAACTCATCGTCGCCGCCGTCGACGCCACCGGGCTTTCTGGAGAAGTCGAAGTTGCGGCCGACGGTCGCGGCGTGGTCTATACCCCGGGTACGGACTTTGTCGGAACCGAGCGATTCTCGTACACCGCGATGGACGGGAATGGCACGGTCGATGATGCCTTCGTTACGGTCAACGTCAGGCCGCAAAATCCAAGTGATGATGTCGTGGCGAT
Organism: bacterium; assembly: GCA_030432015.1. GTDB lineage: Bacteria > Planctomycetota > Planctomycetia > Pirellulales > Pirellulaceae > ARS98. Next base: position 5,762 of record JAUIHJ010000442.1, on the reverse strand, counting down.
CCGGCTTGCCGCGACGGATACCTCGGGCGCGCCAATCACCACGATTGCTGATGGTGGTGAATTTCTGTTGTCCGCCTACGTACAGGATTTGCGCGCCGAACCTCAGGGAGTTTTTGCCGCGTATATGGACTTGGCATACGACTTGGAACTCGTGGCAACAGTGGGCGCGTTGGAATTCGGTCCAGACTATGTCAACGGAACTTCGGGAAGTCTTGAAGTCCCTGGGTTGGTCGATGAGGTCGGTGCGTTTCACCAGAGCATTCGTCCCGCCGATGCTGGCGAAGCGCTTTTGTTTAGCATCCCGTTTATTGCGACGGGCTCCGGCCAGGCGGTGTTTCATAGCAGCCCGGCCGATGAGTTGCCCGATCACGCGGTGTTGATTTACGGGGCGGACGATTTCGTGCCTGAGCAGCAGATTGCCTTCGGTCGCCTCGCCTTGGAGATCCGGTCGGATGTGACGGCGGTTGACGACTCGTTTCATGTTCCCGAGGATGCGACGGCCGTTTTTGATGTGCTCGGCAACGATGTGCATCAACCAGGTGATCCGTTGCGGATTCGCGGCGTTGATGCGTCGTCGATCCGTGGCACCGTAACGATTGCGGCGGATGGCCGTTCGCTTAGCTACACGCCCGCCGCCGGGTTTGGCGGGACCGAGCAGTTCACCTACGTTGCCGAAGGTCGACGCGGTGTTGATTCGGCCCAGGTGACCGTGCATACCGAACCGGGCACGGACCTCGACGACGTGCTGGCCATCGACTTAGCGACGGTGGATGCCGCTGGGAACCGGATTACTTCGATTGAAGCCGGACAAGACTTCTGGCTGACCGCATCGGTCGACGATTTGCGCAACGCCGATCGAGCGGATCTGGGTGTGTTTGCTGCCTATTTCGATCTCCTGTACGACGCGGATCGGATCACCGTGGTCCCTTCGGATGCCAACAAGCTGGGGTTTGACGTATCGTTCGGTGCGGAGTATCTCAACGGGCAGAGCGGGCAGGCGGAGGTTCCGGGGATCATCGATGAATTTGGTGCGTTTCAAACGTCGTCTCAACCTGTGGGGCCCGATTCGCAGGAATTGTTTACCGTTCACTTGAGAGCCCTTTCCGGCTCCAGCGGCGGCGGGACGTTTGTCGTCCAGGAAGACGTAAAGTCCGCGGTCCTCGACGTGCTGGCGAATTATGTTCCCAACGTGGGGCCGACCATCATTCGGAGTGATCCGGCCGATCAGTCTCCCGTTTCCGATGTGTTGCTGTTCGAGCCACCGGACGTCGTTTCTCCAGCGGAAATCCGGTTCGGCGAGGCACCGCTGCAAATTGTCAGCAACCCGACGGCATCCATCACGTCCGCGGGGGCGACCAGCGCCGGGGGAAGCGTGGTGATCTCCGCCGACGGTCAATCGGTTCTGTACACACCCGCCCCCGATTTTTTCGGCGTTGAATCGTTTTCTTATTCAATTGACCAGGGGCCGCTGATTCCGGTCGAAGTTCGTGTTGAAGGAGTCGCGGACGCGCCTCAAGCCGAAGACGATCAATATCATGTCCGTGCCAATCACAGGCTGACCATTAGCCAGTCGGCCGGGCCGTTGGCCAACGACACGGACGCAGATGGCGATCACTTGACCGTCTTGCTCGACGAACCGCCAGCCCACGGATCGTTGGACTTAGACGCGGACGGTGCGTTCGTTTATATCCCTGACCCGGGGTACGTGGGCAGCGATCAGTTTACTTACCGGGCGTTTGACAGGGAGCTTGCTTCCGCCGTTGCCACGGTGGAGATTGAAGTCGAACCGCCGCCTGTACGAATTCGCCTGCAAGTGGTCGACGCGACCGGTGCACCGCAAACCCATGCGACGGCCGGCCAGACCCTCCTTCTACAAGCTTGGGTTCAGGACCAGCGTGGAGATTCGCAGTCGATTCACGGCGTCGGTGCCGCCTACCTCGATATCGGCTTTGATCTCAGTCAGGTTCATCCGGTGATGGCCACCAGCGGCGAATTTGACTTGGCGATCGAATTTGGACCGGACTACCAAAACGGCACGAAGGTCGCCCTTGATGCGAATGGGCTGGACGAGGTGGGGGCTTTTCAGGCGGGATTAGCGCCGTTGGGGCCCAATGAATTGGAGCTATTCACGATCCAGATGGAATTTGCTGGCCTGCAGACGGTGGCAGACGAATTCAGCGTCAGCGGGAATAGTCGAGTCAACCGGTTGGATGTCTTGGCCAATGAGATCGGTTTGACGTGGGATGTGCCGTTCGATGCGAATCCGGCCGATAATCGTCCCCTCAGCGACGTGGTACTATTCGATCCGCCAGTGGCACTTGCCGATGAAGATGTCGCCTTGGTCGACACCGTCATCACGGTCAGCAACGACGCGAGTTTGAGGGTCGTCAGCGCAGGAACGAACGCGACAGGCAGGTCCGCCAACGGCGGGTCCGTGGTGGTCGCCGATGGTGGATCGCGGATTGACTATGTGCCGCCGCAGGGATTCACTGGGATCGATACATTCGAATACAGCGTTGTTGACGCCAACGGCGCCGTCGGCACCGGCTCGGTCACGATCGAAGTCATTCAAGGTTGGCAGAACCAGCTTAACCGGTTCGATGTGAATAGTGACGGATTTGTCACGTCGTCCGATGTGTTGGTGCTGATTAATGACCTCAACCGAAACGGCGCCAGAAACTTGCCGACAGAGTACCTGGGGCCCCACTTCTTTGATGTCAATGGCGACGGGTTTATTTCACCACAGGATGTGCTGGCGGTGCTGAACTTCCTCAACCGCCAATCAATTGGGTCGCCAAACGGGTTGGTCGCCGAAGGTGAAGCTCCTGCCAGGCAGCGAGACGAATGGAATCTCGGTTTGGCTGGCGACGAGCTGAATGCCGTGCTTGGATTCGACCCTGCGGAGTCATTGCAACGCGTTGGTGACAGTGCCAGCTTGTCAAATTTCGTGCACCGTGACGAAGTTGGGCCGTCCTTTCAACGTGTGCTGCAAAGCGTTGCGGTCGTCAATGACCGACTTCAAGCCGTTTCTGATCGCTCGCGATCGCCCGACGACCTGCCAGCCGTCGGTGACCTCGTCGAGGGGCTGGATGACTTCGTCGATGAAGTCGCGGAACTTTGGGACGGAAACGGCGCGCTCCGGTAGACTGCGCCGCGAAGAGTCCGCCTGCCGGGTTTCCCAAGGGGGTTGCCCGACGTGGTCGCGATATTCATGTCGCTACCTCGCCATTTCTGCTGCTGTGGTCTCTCAGCGGAGGCAGATCGCGGACCCCGTGCGCGGTCCATCAATGAAATCAGGCGAGAGCGCGGGAGCACGCAATTTCCGGCGCTGACTGCCGCGACTGCCGTCCCGAAAATCACGCCGGTCAGGACTCTCGCCGAGGAAATAGATCCCTGGATTACCAGAGCAATTACGAACCAATCCGAGCACGAATCACCGCTCGCGGCCAGGATTGACCAGGTTTGAAATTCAGCCATCCGGGGGGCGAATCTTTTTTACCACCTTTTGTGGCTTCTCGATGCGCATTATGTCCTATGCTTGTCCTGTGTTACCTAGTCGACGCATGTTTTCCGATGCTCCTTTAGTGTGTACGTTGCGTAAGCTCGTTTTCGCGTCAAGGTTGTTCGCCGGCCTCTCGTCCGGTTGGATCATCTGGAGGCATAGGATGAGTGGAGTAGATGTGAGCCATGGGGTGGGTAGTGAGGTTAAAATGGGTCGACTGAGATGAATGGAGTGTAAGCATTTAGGTAAAAATGGAAAAAAACATCAAAGTTGCAAATTGTTTGCAATGAATTGAGTTCGTGACTAGTCTGAAACTGTGAACTTAGAAGCGGGCCCAGCGACCTCGCCATCGATGCGTTGGGCCGATCGAATAGACCGGGACACCGGCTGTTTAGGGGGGTCCCGGGCAGCTCTCACGGTGGATTCCACGGCCGTACTTGCGACAAACGTCTCCGGAGTGCAAGAGAAGGAAATGAGCAAACAATCACGCCAATCGCGACGCGCCCGTAACAACCGCCGCCTCCTCCAACAGGGCTCGCGTCGTGCCCTGCAAGCGGAACGCTTGGAAGACCGCATGCTGTTAGCTGCGGACTTGGCGTTTCACAACGCGTACTTCCCGGTCGACACCAATAATGACGGTGTTGCAGGTCCGATGGACGCCCTGGCGGTGATCAACGATCTCAACCGTAACGGCATTCGCGAGTTGAACCCAGCGCCGGTCGTGTTTGGTGCGGAGGCGGAGGGGGGCGACCTCAAACTGGTTGATGTGGATGGCGATAATTTCGCCACGCCATCAGACGTACGTCGCGTCGTCAATGCACTCAATGCCGAGGGTGAAACGGGGCCGGTCTTGCGTGTGATTACACGCATCTTCGAACGGCCGGCGGACTACCCGAATACCCCGGCGACCACGGAGATTACTTCGGCTGGCGTTGGCCAGGAGTTTGTCGTCAAGCTGCTGGTCGAAGATATTCGCTCGATGGGGACGCGCGAGGGCGTTTTTTCCGCCTACGTGGATGTCAACTTTGACAACCCCACAGTGGCGTCGATCGATGCATCGCTGCCGGGTGTGACGCACCCACAGACGGGTGACCCGACGCCGTTTCTGCATAATCGTTCAAATTTTGGGCAACGTGCCGAGCCTGCCAATTTCAATGGCCTGATTGACTCCGACGGTAATGGCTCGCTTGATCAGCTCGATTTCGTCGGCTCGTTTGCCGGTACGTTGAGTGGCCCTGGCCCCGGCGAGTTTGTCTTGGTCGAATGGGGCATGACGGCGGATGCCGCGGGTACGCTCACGATTGTTGCCGAGCCGACCACGGAAGATCCGGCGGTCGATCCGAATGACACGGGCGAGAGCCCGCTGTTTGATCCAGGTATTTTCGGTCAGGATCCACCAGTCTGTCCCAGCCAAGGTACCTCGGATCCCTGCATGGGCGACATGGAGTTTGTCGCGGACTCGATTACGATTGTGGATCGCGTCAGCGCCGTGACCGACACGTTCAACATCACTGAGGGTGCGGGTTCCCAGACGTTCGATTTGCTCGCCAATGACATTAACAATACGTCTGGGACGTTGACGATCAGCAGTACGACACAGGGCACGTTGGGTTCGGTGCTGAATAACGGCTCCAACGTCCTGTATACGCCGCAGGCCAACGCATCGGGCACGGATACGTTCACCTACACAATCTCCAACGGTCTTGGTGACACGAGCAGCACAAGTGTCACGGTCAATATTGCACCGGTCAACGATCCGCCCATCAACTCCGTTCCCGGAGCTCAGTCGACCAACGAAGATACACCGCTGGCCTTGCCCGCGATCAGTGTTTCTGACGGCGACGGTAACGTGGACCTCACCGTCAATTTGACCGGCAATCTAGGGACCATCAGCGTTCCCGCGACCAGCGGGGTGACGATCAGCAATCCGGGAACTTCCGCTGTCACGTTGGAAGGGCTGCTGAATGATATCAACAACGCCCTCAGCAGCGTTACGTACTCGCCCAGCCTGAACGTCAGTGGGGCAGGCAGCGTCACGATCGCCAGCAGCGACGGCATCGTGACCGACACCGACACGATCAACATCACGATCAACCCGATCAACGACGCTCCGGTGAACACCGTGCCAGGTCCGCAGGTCGTTTTCAACACGGAGACGTTGGCCTTTACGCCTGGCGCATTCTCGGTCGAGGACGTCGACGCCACCAATCTGGAAGTTACGCTCAGCGTTGGCCAGGGGACTTTGCAGATCGGTGCCGGG
>JAUIHJ010000441.1 GCA_030432015.1 bacterium | reverse complement strand
GGGCGACGGCGCTCGAGAGGCTGATCGAGCAGAGGCTGGTCGAGACGGACATGCGGCTCGCCGGGCTGCCTCCGGTCGAGGACGACGAACTGGAGCAGGCGTTCGCGATTCACGAGAACCTGGGATCGATCTTGGGAGGCGTCCATCTCGAGTTAACGGGAGAGGATGTTACGGAGTGTCTTGGGGGCTCGCAGGAGTTGAGCGAAGCGGACCTCGCGCGATCCTACAAGACCAATGTTGACCCGAGATTGAATTACCAGCAGGCGTTGGAGATTGCCTTTCGGATTTCCCGAGATATGTGCCGGGCACCAGGTGTTGATCCGTCACCACGGCAGCGGCGGCCCGGTTCTGTCGAGCCGGATCCCACGGAAACCGAGATCGGCGGCCTCTCCGTGGCGTGTGCGAACGAATTCATACCGCAGGACGATTGACCGGCCGCCGGCATCCCAGCCGGTCTCATTGATGCCGCCTCCCTTCATTTCAATACCAATCACGACAAGGAGAAGCACACGATGAACGCATCGCGCGAGACCGGTAAGAGTGCTCCTCCGCGCAGTACGCAGGCAGAGAATGGGAACCACGCGCGGACCGAAGACGACGCAATCTGCTATCGCACGGAACCTGCCAAGACACTCCTCCCACACCGCCCCGGAAGATCGACCTTGCCCTTGTTGCGTAGCGATGATACCGGACGTTGTCCGCCCTGCCTCTTGTGTGACCAATCTCACACCGTCATTGATCTCGAGAAGACGCGGCGGCTGGCACTGATGGTCACGCCTCAAGGCGATGGTCCCGTCATCGATCAAGCCTGGGAGGCGGTCTCCACGATCCGTGCCATCCTCAGGCAGCAGCCGATTCCAGTCCAGGCGACGTCGCAAACGGTCTTTTTGCGAAGTGCCGCTGACGAGCAACCGTGCCGCAATCTGTTTGAGGCCTACTTTGGTGACCATGTGCCAGCGACCAACTTTGTCGTGCAGCCTCCCTGTGGAGGGCAGGCGCTGGCGATCGAGGCGTGGGCCCTGGGCGGAGAGAATACGGACGTTGAATTTCCGCGACCGCATGTGGTGCGCGTTGTTTATGACGGGCTGCATTGGACACACATTTCAGGTGTCACTCCGTCGCCGTCGTCGGCCAGTGCTTACGCGCAGGCGCACGACGTGTTTCAAGGCCTGGCCTCTCATCTGAAATCGGCCGGCGCCACATTCAATGATGTCGCGCGCACCTGGCTCTATCAGGGAGGCATTGTTGAAACGGAGGAAACAACCGAGCGTTACCGCGAACTGAATCGTGCACGCACCGACTTCTTTGCCGAAGAAGAAGCGGCTGGCCGCATGCGCGTCCGTCGCGACGGTGCCATGTTCTACCCCGCCAGCACAGGAATCGGGATGGCCGGTCGCGGGCTGGCCGCGAGTTGCCTCGCCCTCCAGACCGATCGCGACGACGTCCAGCTATTGCCGTTGGAGAACCCCAACCAGACTTCGTCATTCGAATACGCTCCGCGTTTTTCGCTGAAGAGCCCCAAATTTGCCCGCGCCATGGCGGTCATCATCGGTGACTACGTAACAACCTGGGTTTCAGGGACGGCCAGCATTGTGGATTCGGAAACCGTACATCTGGGAGACGTCGAAAAGCAAACGGAGCAGACGATCGATAACATCGAGGCGTTGATCAGTTCCGACAATTTTCGACGCCACGGCGTACCCAACGCGGGTGCCCGCCTGATCGACCTGGCCAAAGTCAGGGTCTATATCAAGCATCGCGCAGACTACGAGAAATGCCGCGCGATTTGTGAGCGTCGCTTTGGAGGCGTACCGGCTATCTATGCTGAGGCCGATGTTTGCCGATCCAACCTCTTGGTCGAAATTGAAGGGGTCGCTTTCTCGCAGCGGCAATAAGCCATGCCACACGATGCCTGGCAACCCGATCATTCTCAACCGCAGCGGCGCGTTGCCGATCCGGCGGACTTGCTGCCACCTCCTGCGACGCCGACGCTTCCCGCGGGAGAACGGCCCGCTCCGCCGCCACCGGAAGCACGATTCGACGGAATCTCCGTCGGCATGGAAAGCCGAACGAGCCACCGCCCACATCACCATCTTCACCGTCGTCGTCATCGGCATGAATACTACCTGGCCTATTCCGTCATTTTGGGCGCTCTGGCTTGCTTGATCACGGTGACGGCGGGACTCTTGATCTGGGCCCTGAACGAACAGCATCAAGCGACCGTCGCCGCCGGCAACACCAGACGTCGCCCCACGCAGCGGGTTGCGTCAGTCCAGGTGTCGCCTACCGCATCGACGCGCGGGATGCGCCAGCGAGTTCCGCGGGAGGAGGCGGAAACGGACCCGAGTTTGCCGCCAACCAGTTTCCCGATTGATTTTTCGTTCCCCGGCGAACAGGCGTGGTCAGGCGAAAACCCTTTCGAAAGCGACGCAGCCTTTGATCCGCAAACCATCATTGACGATCTGGTCATGCGCCAGTTAGCGACGCTGCAGATTGAGCCCGCCAAACTCTGCTCGGATGAAGTCTTCTTGCGCCGACTGTACGTCGACACGTTAGGTACGTTGCCCACCATTGAGGAAGCTCGGGGGTTTCTCGATGATCCGGATCCGGAAAAGCGGCGAAAGCTGATTGAGCACGTTCTTCAGCGGCCGGAATTTGCCGATTACCAAGCGATGAAGTGGTGCGACATTTTACGAGTGAAGGCTGAGTTTCCGATTAAGCTTTGGCCCAACGCCGCCCATGCCTATCACCACTGGATTCGCACCGCCATCAAAGAGAATATGCCCTATGACGTGTTTGCTCGACAACTCCTGACGTCGTCCGGAAGTAATTTTCGCACGCCGCAAGTCAATTTCTATCGCGCCGTGCAGAGTAAGACTCCGCAGGGCATTTCAGAGGCGGTGGCGTTGGCCTTTCTGTGCGCTCGGACTGACGGTTGGGAAGCCGAACAACTCGATGGCATGAGCGTCTTCTTCTCGCAGGTTGGTTACAAGGGGACAGGCGAGTGGAAGGAGGAAATCGTCTATTTCGATCGCCGCCTAGGCCGGGAAGCGCAGGGCGACCAACCGCTGACCGCGGTCTTTCCCAACGGCAGAAGCGTTGAAATCTCGCCCGGCACGGATCCCCGGTTGGTGTTTAGCGACTGGCTGTTAGACAACCGGAATCGCTGGTTCTCGCGCGCCATCGCCAACCGCGTCTGGTACTGGCTGATGGGGCGAGGCATTGTCGATCCGCCCGACGATGTACGCCCTGACAACCCGGCCAGTAATCGGCTGCTGCTCAATTACCTCGGCACCGTGCTTGTCGAGGCCGATTACGAACTGCGGCACCTCTACCGCTTGATTCTGAATTCACAATCGTACCAGCTTGCCTGCACCCATCCCTCGCGGGACTCGTTAGCCGCCGAGAACTTTGCCTTTGCGCACGTGCGGCGGTTGGATGCGGAGGTGTTAATTGACGCGATCTGCCAGATCACCGGCACGTCGGAAAGTTACTCGAGCATCATTCCTGAGCCGTTTACGTTTCTGCCGGAGGGGCAGCGGGCGATCGCACTGCCCGACGGGAGCATCACGAGTGCCTTTCTGGAGATGTTTGGTCGTCCCTCCCGCGACACGGGACTGGAATCGGATCGCAACAACCGACTTTCGGCCGGCCAGGCATTGCATATGCTGAATTCCAATCACCTCCGCAACAAACTGAAACAGGGCCCAGGCATCAAGTCATTGCTTGATGCGGCGACCGGCCCGTCGGAGACCGCCGAATTGCTTTATTTGGCGATTCTTTCGCGGCGTCCGACGGACGATGAACAGCGCATGGTGGAGGGGCTGTGCGGATATCCTGGGGGCGCACGGGACGTCGCCTGGGCATTGATCAATAGTGATGAGTTTCTCTTTCGACATTAACAGCAATTAGGGCAGTGCGCGATTGGCTGACACCTGTTTGCGCTGGCGTCCGGAAACAACGTTCCCGACGTCACGTCGGTCCCCAACGATTCTGAATCTGTGAGGAATTCCCATGAGCAACAAGCATGATCCCCGGCTAACACCGCTGCTGATCAGTAGGCGGCAAGCGATCGAAGCAGGTATTCTCAACACGGCCGGCATGATGATCGCATCGAGCCTGGCTGGCCAGGAGGCTGGGGCGGCGGCAGGGGAGGCGGCTACCGGGGCAGGGGCCCCCAAGGTGCTGCCCGCCCGCGCGAAGGCCGTGATCCAGATCTGGCTCGCCGGCGGTCCTCCGCACATCGATACGTTCGATCCGAAGCCCGATGCGGGGGTCGATTACACCGGCACGCTGCGGGGTACATCCGCCACCAATGTCGACGGCATTCGGATCGGCGAGCTGATGCCGGAGCTGAGCAAGCTGGCAGACAAGTACGCTCTGATTCGCAGCCTGACCCATGGCGTCAATGGGCACGAGACGGCTTCCTACCTTACGCAAACCGGGCGGATGCCTGGCAGGATCGTCTATCCAGCGGTCGGAGCGGTCGTAACGGCCTTCAAGGGGTTTCCAGACAAGAAGAAGGCGGACGATGAAAAGGAGAATCTCATTCCTCCGTACGTCGTGCTGACCAGTCCGCAGGGTCGATTTTCCGAGTCCGGTTTTATGGGGATGCGTTACAAGCCGTTCGCCACGGGTGGCGATCCCAATGCGGCTCGGTTTGCGGTCGAGGGAATTGTCGCGCCCGACCTTTCTGACGCGCAGCAGATGCAGCGTCGCGAACTGCTGAAGCGAATGAATTCGCTAGGCAATACGTTGCGCGACGACACCTCGTTGGCCGTCGCGGCCAAGTCGCGAGACGATGCCTATGATCTGATGCTGGGCGACTCGGGACAAGTCTTCGATCTGTCGGTTGAAAAAGATGAACTGCGGCAACGATACGGGCGGACCAAGTTTGGGCAGTCGTGTCTCGCGGCGCGGCGACTGATCGAGCAGGGGACGAAATTTGTCACGATCAACCACGGCGGTTGGGACACGCACAAGAATCACTTTCCGGCCATGCGCCGTAAGCTACCGGAACTGGATCGCGGCTTGGCGACGCTGATCGACGACTTGTCTGAACGCGGATTGCTCGACAGCACCATCGTGTGGTGTATCGGCGAGTTCGGCCGAACGCCGAAAGTGGCCACGGAATCTCCTTGGAACGGCGGCCGTCATCATTTTGGTGCGGTCTTTTCGACCCTCGTCGCTGGCGGCGGCTTCAAGGGTGGCCAGGTGGTTGGCGAGTCGACCGAGACTGGCGAGCGAGTCAAGGATCGGCCCGTCTACCCCGGCGACTTGATTGGCACCATGTACGAACTGGTCGGGATCGATCCGGAAGCGGGCTTGCCGCATCCGCGAGGCGACTTCGTGCGGGCCACACCGGGTGCCGACGAAGGGATGGAGTCGGGCGGGCGCCTGAAAGAAATCACCTGAGCAGCGTGTGAAGAAATCTTCAATTGTATGACGCAGCTTTGCTTACTGCCGACGATGACGACGACCCTTGCCGAGTGAAGTAAACCGATGATTGAGAACGCCCTTCGAGTTCGCTTGATTGGAATCGCCGCCGCGGCGATCACGTTGGTTCCGCTTGCCGCGACGGGCCAGCGCCGTCCGCAGGATCCACATCTCGCCTATGCCTATCCGGCAGGCTGCCAGAAGGGAACCTCCTGCACGATGGTGCTTGGCGGACAGCACCTGGAAGAGGTCAGCGAGGCGTATGTGTGGGGCAGGGGCATGCAGATGGAGATCCTCGGCTGGTATCGACCGCTGACGCGAGGAATGTACATGCAGCTCAACAATGCGCTGCGTGACGCACGGGAAAAGTTAATCAGTCAGGGCAAGACGTCTCCCACTCAAGACGAAGTTGTGGCGGCTGCGGGTCTGACCGAGGAACAGCTTCGCGAGATGGAGATCTATCGGCAGCGCGACCGGGACCCGAAGCGGCAACCGAATGATCAACTGGCGGAGGAGCTGACCGTCAGGTTGACCGTGGCGGACGATGCCACGCCGGGGAAACACGAATTGAGATTGCGGAATGAAACCGCGATGTCCAATCCGCTTTGGCTCCATGTCGGGAACTGGGAAGAGTCCGCCGAGACCGAACCGAATGACACGACCCCGCAGCAAGTCTACGGTCGGCTCCCCATCGTGGTGAACGGCCAAATCATGCCCGGTGATCGCGATTCCTTTACGTTTGCGGCCAAACGAGGTCAGCAACTGGTTGTTGCGGCGGCGGCACGCGAGGTGATCCCGTTCCTCGCAGACGCTGTGCCAGGCTGGTTCCAGGCGACGATGCGGCTGAAGGATTCCAAGGGGCAGGACGTCGCCTACGCCGATTCGTTTCACTATCGTCAGGATCCGTTGATTTACTTCGAAGTGCCACGCGACGACGACTACACGGTCGAAATTCGCGACACGCTGCACCGTGGTCGCGAGGACTTTGTATACCGGATAACCATCGGCGAGATTCCTGTTGTAACGAGCATCTTCCCGTTGGGGGCGACGCGAAATTCGCGCGCGACCATTGAACTGGAGGGCTGGAACCTGTCGCAAACGAAACTCGACATTAAGACCACGACGTCGCGGCTCTACCACCCGATTCGCTGGTACAGTGTGCCTCAACGTGATGGTGTGGAGGTCCGTTTTCCGCTGCAGATTGATCGCTTGCGCGAAGTCTTCGACGAAGAACCCAACAACGCGGTCGAGACGGCTCAACGGTTGACGAACCGGACGATCGTCAACGGCAGGATTGACAAGCCCGGAGATCGTGACGTGTTCTTTATTTCGGGCGGCGGGCGATTGATCGCGGAGGTGCAGGCGCGGCGTCACGGTTCGCCACTCGATTCCATGCTGGTGCTGACCGATGCGCGCGGCCGGGAGATCGCCTTCAATGATGATCATGAAGACAAGACGCAGGGGCTTTCAACGCACCACGCTGATTCGCATCTGGATGCGCTGGCGTGGGGAGGCCACGTGGCAGCGGGTCACGGTGAGGCAGGTGCACAACCTGCGTGGGGCTCGAGGCCGGTGGAGCCTGCAGTGCTGGGACCTGCTCACGGCCACGCGGGCGCCGGCGGTGGGCACGAGCTCGCGCCAGCTCTTCTCCACGGCCGGCAATACAGCCCCGCTCACCTCGGCCTACGCCCCAGCGCACAACACC
>JAUIHJ010000440.1 GCA_030432015.1 bacterium | reverse complement strand
GCACGGGATGCATGTCGACAACTACCGCGAGATTTGGCCATACCGGGACTGGGTCATCAACGCCTTCAATGCCAACATGCCGTTCGACCAATTCGTGGTCGAGCAGATCGCCGGGGACCTCTTGCCCGAGCCGACTCTTAACCAACGCATCGCGACGGGGTTTAATCGTTGCAACATCACGACCTCCGAGGGTGGGGCGATTCCGGCCGAATTGGACGTGCGCTATATGGTCGATCGCGTTGAGACGACGGCCACGGTGTTCCTCGGCATGACTGCCGGCTGCGCCGTCTGCCACGATCACAAATTCGATCCGATCACGCAGCGCGAGTTCTACCAGTTGGGAGCCTTTTTCAACAACACCACGCAGCCGGCGATGGACGGCAACAAGAAGGACACGCCACCGGTTGTCACCCTGCCGGATGAAGAATTTCAGGACGAGTGGCACGCCTTGCAGACACGACGGAAGTCGCTGCAGGCCCAACTGTCACGTCGGGCGGTGAACCCGCGTCCGTGGTGGGGCTCGCACCCCACGGTGTCGGAGCATCCCGTCGCTGCCGACGAACTGCTGCTGTGGTTACCCTTTGCCGAAGGTGAAGGCAAAGCACTTGAACCTCCGGCGTCAGCAACGCCCGCGACGGATCATCCGTCGCCCAGCCGTGGTGTGCGGTTTGGCGAGCAGGGGGCCGTGAGTGTGCCGCTCGCGAATCTCCGTAGTGATCAGCCGCTAACGATCAGCTTCTGGTTTCGCACGCCCGATCGCGTCCTTCCGGCGAAAGATGTCCTGTTTCAAACGTCCAAGACAGAAGATGGTAAAGCGTTGGGTTGGAAGATCAACAGTAATAGTCGCGGCGACGTTCGTTTTGAGATCGCCGACGGCACCGGCAAGAGAATTCTCGGCCTGTTGCCCGATAACGAAGCGCTTCGCCCCAAGTCATGGCAGCATGTCTGCGTGCGGTACTCGGGCGGTCAATGCACATCGTCAATTAGTATCCTCGCCAATGGCAAGGCGGCGTTTCTACGGAACCCGAACGAAGAACATATCGGTGCGGTCGATCTGGCAACTGCCCCGCTGGTCATTGGCAAGGACCTGCCGACCGCCGGTCTGAGCGATCTGCGGATTTTTCGGCGTTTCGTAAGCGACGAGGAAATCCAGCTCTTGGTCCGGGAATTCGAGCTGCGCGAACTTTTGCAAAGCGAGACCCCGTGGGACAAACTCCAGCCGGGGCAACGTAAACTGCTGACATCCTTCTACCGCCAAAATATCGACATCACGACCAGCCGTCACGCGAGGGAACTTGCCGCGACGGAACGGCGCCGTGATTTCATCTACGGCCGTTCGACCACGACGCTTGTCATGCAGGAACGCTCTTCGAAACCCCGTGCCTGGGTGCTCGAACGCGGGGAGTACGACCAACAGCGTGACGAGGTGGCAGCGGATGTTCCGGTCGTATTGCCAGCACTCCCCGCAGACTCGCCCCGGAATCGGCTTGGTCTGGCTCGGTGGTTGGTCCACCCCGATCAACCTCTTACTTCCCGCGTGATGGTTAATCGCCTTTGGCAGTCGGTATTCGGCAGCGGGATCGTCCGGACGTCGGAAGACTTTGGTGTCATGGGCGATCCCCCAACCCATCCGGAGTTACTCGACTGGCTCGCGGTGGAGTTCATGGAGTCGGGTTGGGACGTGAATCACATCGTGAAGCTGATGGTGACTTCCGCCACGTATCGCCAGAGCGCGATGGTGACGGCAGAGAAGCTCCAGGCCGATGTCTCGAACCGATACTTGGCGCGGGGACCTCGTTTGCGGCTCGATGCCGAGGCGTTACGTGATCAAGCGCTGGCCGTCAGCGGATTGCTCAATCGTGAAATTGGCGGACCGAGTGTGAAACCGTACCAGCCGTCCGGTCTGTGGAACGTGGTCGCCATCACGGGAAGTAATACCCGGGTCTTTGAGCGTGACACGGGTGGGGCGCTGTACCGTCGCAGCCTCTATACGTTCTGGAAACGGACCTCGCCGCCGCCATCGATGTCGGCCTTCAACGCGCCGACTCGAGAGCAGTGCACCGTGCGTCGCGAGCGAACCAATACGCCGATTCAAGCCCTGGTGTTAATGAACGACCCTCAGTTCGTGGAGGCTGGCCGTCGTCTCGCGGAGCGGACACTCATCGAGCACGACGACAACCGATCGCGTGCTCGGTCCATGCTGCGAGCGGTCCTCTGTCGACCACCGGCAGATGCTGACATTGTCGACATCACGGCGGCGGCCCAGGAGTTGCGGTCGATTTTTGCGGAGGACGAGGAAGGGGCGAAGTCGCTGATCCGTGCCGGTGATAGCGAACCCGAGCCGACTTTGGCGGTGGCCGAGTTGGCGGCTTGGACGATGGTTGCCAACACCCTGATGAACCGAGACGACTTTATTACCAAATAGAACGGTCGATACCTATGAACACACACCCCATCGACCAGTGGATTTCGCTGGAGACCCGACGTCAGTTCTTTGGGCGTGCCGGCAAGGGACTGGGCGCCGCTGCGCTGGCGTCTTTGGTGGGTCAGTCGGCCGTTGCGGACGCACGTCGGGCACACGGTCTGCCCCATTTCGCCGCGAAGGCAAAACGTGTGATCTGGCTATTCATGGCCGGTGCCCCTTCACAACTAGACACGTTCGATTACAAACCGCAACTCAATGACTGGTTCGACACCGATTTGCCGGAGTCGGTTCGCCGAGGCCAACGGCTGACGACAATGACTGCCTCGCAGCCTCGCTTTCCCATTGCCCCATCCATGTTCAATTTCCAGCGACACGGACAATGCGGCAAGCAGGTTAGCGAGTTGGTGCCGCAAATCGGCTCGATGGCGGATGATATCGCGTTTGTCCACACCGTTTGGACCGAGGCGATCAATCACGACCCGGCGATCACTTATATTCAGACCGGCAATCAGATTCCGGGGAAGCCGACCCTGGGGGCGTGGATCAGCTACGGTTTAGGAACACTCAACCGCAATCTGCCCGAGTTCATCGTTCTGAACTGCGCGCCGCGCGGCCAGGCACTCTATTCGCGTCTTTGGGGCAGCGGGTTCTTGCCGTCGGTGCATGCGGGGGTTGCCTTCCGCGCTCAGGGTGACCCGGTGCTGTATCTCTCCAATCCTAACGGCGTGAGCCCGTCGACGCGGCGTCTGATGTTAGATCGACTGCAAACGATGAATCGCCGGATTTACCAGGCGTTGGGGGACCCCGAAACACAGACGCGCATTGCCCAATACGAAATGGCGTTCCGCATGCAGTCGGCCGTGCCCGAGTTGGTTGACATCTCTACCGAACCGCAACATGTGCTCGATCTTTACGGAGCCGATGTGACGAAGCCGGGGACCTTTGGCCACAACTGCCTGTTGGCACGTCGGATGGCGGAACGCGGGGTTCGATTCATGCAGATCTTTCATCGCGGCTGGGATCACCACAGCGGTCTGCCTGCCAATATCCGGCGGCAGACCAAGGAGGTCGACCAGCCGGCTTGGGCGTTGGTTCAGGATCTTAAACGCCGCGGGTTGCTGGATGACACGCTGGTGATTTGGGGTGGCGAGTTTGGGAGGACCGTCTACAGCCAGGGCACCCTGACCAAGACGAACTACGGCCGGGATCATCATCCACGGTGTTACAGCATGTGGATGGCCGGCGGTGGCGTTCAAGGGGGCGTGACGCACGGCGAGACCGACGATTTCAGCTACAACATCGTGCGTGACCCGGTGCATATTCGCGACGTCAATGCGACGATCCTGCATCTTTTGGGAATTGACCATGCACGCTTTACGGTCAAACATCGGGGGCTGGACGAACGCTTGACGGGTGTGCAGGAAACGGCTCGCGTGATCCGAGAGATCCTGGTGTGAGGCCCGGGCGCGAGGCGTCGGGTGACACGTCACGCCCCCCGCAGAACCCAAGCCCCTGCACTTCGGCGGTTCGCAGTTGCGTCTGCATTGGGAAGTCATCAGAATGGACGCAGTCTTTTCGGAGGGTAAAGTCCGAAAAGGATCCGACCTATCTTCATTGCTGCATCATCACTTCAATCGGAGCTGTCATGAAATTCAGAAGCCTTGCTGTCGTGCCGGTCCTTGTCATGGTCACGTCTGTCGCGCAGGCAGAAGATGTGCCTCAATTTCCCGGCGCCGAGCAGGAACATCAGTGGCTCCAACAATTCGTGGGCGATTGGTCCACCCACTCCAAGATGGAGACCGGGCCCGGCGTGCCGGCGATGGAGTGCAAGGGCTCGATCAGTTCGCGAATGATCGGAGCTTTGTGGGTAGTGAACGAGATGAAGGCGGAGGTCGCTGGTACGCAGATGGTAGGAATTCAGACCGTCGGCTATGACCCGGACAAGAAGAAGTATGTCGGAACGTGGGTTGATTCGATGCTGAATCACATGTGGCATTATGCGGGCACGGTTGACGCGACCGGTAAAATCCTGACGCTGGAAGCCGAAGGGCCAAATTTTTCAGCCGGTGGCAAGCTCACCAAATTCCAGGACATCTACGAATTCAAGTCGGCCGACGAGATTGCGGTCTTCTCTAAGATGCTGGGCGAGGATGGTAAGTGGATCACGTTCATGACGGGTACCGCCAAGCGTCAGAAGCCGGGCCAATGAGGCGACTCGCCTTGCTAGCATTCCAGTCATAGGCTCCGTCCAGGCAAAGCTGGCTCGGGGGCCGGAATCTGTTGTAGGGCAGAGCATGGCACCACAAAGTGGGCCAGTCCAGCTAGGCTTTTTCATGCTGCCGCTTTGCGGTTCAGAGTCGCAACTTGACTCACCGACATCGCGGCATCAACGCTCTGCCAACCACGCCACCACGTTTGTGGCTCTTGCCGATTAGAAACGCGCGGTTGCCCACTGTTGCCAATTGATCTGCTTCATGGCGTGCTGTGCGTTGGCAATCGAATCAATCAGGCCTCGCAAACTGCCTAGCACGGTGTAGAGCTCCGTGAGTCCTACCGGATCAATCGAACCCTCACCAATTGAGTTGGGGTCCTCAGCCATTGCCAACTCGTCGAGCTGCTGGTCAACCTCGCGTCGCAAGTCTTGCAGGGAGTCCACCTGCTGTTCAATTGGAACGTCCGAGTCGAAACTTGGCCATGCCTGTGAAATGCGGTGCGCAATTTCGGTAAGCCTGCGTTCGGCGGCGACGATTGGATCCGAAAACTCGGACCGCCGCTGGGCGAACCGGTCGTGGTTGAAGCTCAACGATAGCAGTCGGTGGGTGACTTCTTGCACGCAATCGTGCAGCTGTTGCACCTTCTCTGGCGAATT
Source organism: bacterium (assembly GCA_030432015.1). GTDB lineage: Bacteria > Planctomycetota > Planctomycetia > Pirellulales > Pirellulaceae > ARS98. The sequence goes on along the minus strand of JAUIHJ010000440.1, from coordinate 1,851 downwards.
GTCCGGATGCTGTTTGAAATCGAGATGCTGCTGTGCTGACTGAAAACTCGCGGATGCCGGCAGAATCAGCGATTCGAAATATCGTTTACCGAGCCGTTGTTCACTGTTCGGTCCACCGGCGAATGCACCTGTGACCAGCGCGCAGCCTCGCATGAATTGGCCCATCGCATTCATCAGAATGCGCTCCGGCCGAGCTGGACTCAACAGCGCTTGCACGACGGCTACGACACTGACCGACAGAATCAGCATCTGCATGCCGTCTACGAGCCCCACAAACGAGTAGTGTTGTGCGTTGCTAATCCCCGTCATCATCACGAACAATGGCATGCTCATTGCGCCAATCGGCGCTAGCCGGCCGTTAAGCAGGCCGCAGGCGAACGCGTAGACGAACACCAACGCCAGGATTTCCACGCCGGTACTCAAACGAGGCATCACTAGGAAGTAAATCGGTGCGACCATGCCGCAGGCAACGACCATCACCACCGGAAGCAATTTCAACACTCTCATCGGCGTCAGCAGCACCATCAGGCCAAACGTCGCTGCCATGTTGGGGACGCTGGGCCCCGTCGGTGGATTGAAGTAGATCCAGAATAAGTAGGCGACGGTGAAGGATATCGCGGGCAGCAGGCTGGTTACGAAACGCCGTGAGTCCCAGCGCGACGGCCGGTAGAGATCCGGAGGCACAAGTCTCGACTCGAAATCTCCCCTGGAAGTTTGTCCCGCCAGAATTCGCATCGTGCGCAGGAGCTCGCGACTGGTGACATCCAGCAGGTTCCATTGTCGTACGTAACTCGCCAAGGTCGCACGATCGACGTACGAAAGTCCTGCGCGGGCGTCACGAATTGGCTCCATTTGGAACGGCTCAAGCAACCCTTGGTCCCCGTCAGCTGCTCCCCGTGACTCCTGACGAGTCCAGCAAATGGGCCACAACTCACTGACACGCGCCAACCGTCGATTCAGTCTCTCCTGTGTCGAGCCGATCTCGGGCAGCAACCGGTTCAGGTCCAAGCGGCGGCAGTCATCAATGCACTGCCGCCACAACTCCATCGCGTCGCCGAGGGCACGGGCGTTCACCCTTAATGTTTCCCAAGCACGCTTCTGCGCTGCGATCGACGGGGTATCGACATAGGCAGCTTGAAATGTCGCGAAAAACTGTGACATCATCGCTTCGAGTTTCGCACGAAGAGCGGGGGCGTCAACTGGTGACTCGTCCAGCTCGAGTTGCCGACGGTAGATGCCTGAGATGTCCTGAAATCCGCGCCACAGTTCGGCCCCCTGCGCTCTCAGTTTGTCGCCTGCCCTTCGCGGCCAGACAATCAAACTCACGACAGTGTAGATCGCGACCCCGGCAGTCGTTTCGAGGTATCGAAAGATGGCGTAATGAAAAGCGTTCTCGATATTTCCGTACGTTGATGCCAACACCAGTGACGGCAAGAATCCGGCTACAAACCAGGCGTAGGGATACCGGCTCGTTTGCATCGCGTAGCCAATCACGATCAGAAAGGCGACGTTGTAAGCCAGGCTGAGCCAAGCGTCTTGCGCGAATAGTGCGAGACCGAATAAGCCGATCGCGAGGCCCGCCATGGTGCCGACGATTCGCATGATGCCCTTCTGTACCGAAGCGCCCGTCGTATCGAGGCTGATCAGCGCGATTGCCAGGGCGCCATACTTGGGCATGTCCCAATTCTGCCAGAGCGCCAGCCAGTACAGCAGCACCACACTGAGCGCAAGCCGGAGAGGTCGCTGCGCGGCGCTTCGGTGCCGCGGACCTCGAGCGCGGAAGACCGTCGGCGAGGGCCCTGGCCCGGGTTTCGGATCCTCGAGCCGCGCGGCGATTCGGAAGCGGAGAAG
>JAUIHJ010000439.1 GCA_030432015.1 bacterium | reverse complement strand
ACACGCTGCAAAAAAGTGTCCGGATGCGGGTCTTGGACTGATTCGTGCCGGCGCGGGCGGTCCGGCACAGGTTGTCACGACAACAAGGCAGTTGGCTCGCAAGACCGCCCGCCACGTCCGCAAAACGTTGAATTCCTGGCGGCGCAGACGTGGCGTCGCGAAGCGGATCCGGCTCGAGACGTGCCATCGTCCCGCCTATCGAATGGCGAAATCGTGTGCTATTCTGAACGCTTTTCATGCCCGGAATTGCCATGAAATACGCGATTATCATACCCGACGGGTGCGCCGACGAGCCTCAGGAATCGTTGGGCGGCAAGACGCCGATGCAAGCGGCCAATACGCCTGCCATGGACGAAGTGGCCGCCACCGGCGTGGTCGGTCGTGCGAACAATGTTCCGGCTCACCTGCCGGCCGGTTCGGACGTGGCAAACTTGAGCCTGCTCGGATACGACCCCAACGTCTACTTCACGGGGCGGGCCCCGCTGGAAGCTGCCGCCCAGGGCATACAACTCGCCCCGAACGACTGGGCGATTCGCTGCAACCTGGTTACGGTCGAGAACCAGGTGATGCGCAGTTTCACCGCTGGACATATTTCCACAGAAGAGGCCACGGAGCTCCTCACGGCGCTCCAGGCCGACCTGGACGCCGGAAGCCATGAAAATGGACCGCCCGTCCGCGGATCCTTGAAGTTCGTCCCTGGTGTCAGCTATCGGAATCTCCTGCTGCTCCAGCCAGGTGACGCGCCAGCACCATTTTCCAACGAGACGCGCACCACGCCTCCCCACGACCTGACCGACAAGAGTGTGGCACAGGATTATCCGCGCGGTCCCGGCAGCGACCTCTTAACCGAACTGATGGGACGCTCGCATGACCTGTTCGCCAACCATCCGGTGAACCTCGCCAGGCAGGCGGCCGGCAAGCTGCCGGCCACGAATGTCTGGCTGTGGGGAATCGGCAGAACGCCGCAGCTGGCTTCATTTCAGCAGTTACACGGCAAATCGGGAAAGATGATTACGGCGGTCGACCTCTTACGAGGTCTCGCCGCGTTGATCGGCTGGGATCGCATCGAGGTGCCCGGTGCGACCGGCTATACCGACACGGACTATGCGGCCAAGGGACGTTACGCGGTGGAAGCGATCCCGACGACCGACGTGATCTGCGTGCATGTCGAAGCGACCGACGAAGCATCGCATGAAGGCGATGTAGCGGCAAAAATCAAAGCCCTGGAAGAGATCGACCGGCACGTGGTGGCTCCCGTATTAGCTGCTTTGCGGGCCCAGGGAGACTTCCGCATTCTCGTTTCGCCCGATCATCCGACTCCCGTCCGGATCAAGACGCATAGCCACGGCGCGGTGCCACTTTGCATCGCCGGCAGCGGAATAGCGGCGGATGCAAACCAAACCTACGACGAACCGACAGCCAACTCGTCTGAGTTGGCTTTCGAGGACGGCTCGCAGTTGATGCCGTATTTTCTTAAATCGTGAATCCCCATTCTCGCCCGCGTTGACGGCGGCAGGTGACGCTCGCCGTCTCCCCACCACTCCAGGACCCCTTAACATCATCATGTCTCTGATCGTGCAAAAATTTGGCGGGACAAGCGTCGCCGACAGTCAAAAAATCCTGGCTGCGGCTCGCAAGGCCATTCGAGCTCAGCAGCAAGGGCACCAGGTGGTGATGGTCGTCAGCGCCATGGGCAAGAATACGGACTTGCTGATCGGCTTGGCCGGTGAAATCACGGACCGCCCTTCGGCCCGAGAGATGGACATGCTCCTTTCGACCGGAGAGCAGGTCAGTGTGGCCCTGATGGCGATGGCCATTCAGTCCCTCGGCCACCAGGCCGTCAGTCTGACGGGTGCCCAGATCGGGATCAAAACGGACAGCATCCATACCAAGGCGCGGATCAAGTCGATTTCCACCGAACGCATGCAGCGGCTGCTCGATGAGGGCAATATTGTCATCGCCGCGGGATTTCAGGGGATCGACGAAGACTTTAACATCACGACCCTCGGTCGAGGTGGCAGCGATACCACGGCGGTGGCATTAGCCGCGGTCCTCGGTGCCAATGCGTGCGAGATCTACACCGATGTCGATGGCGTCTACACCACCGATCCCCGCGTGTTGCCGGAAGCGCGGCGCGTTGATCGTATCAGCTATGACGAAATGCTCGAGTTGGCCAGCCTGGGCGCTGGCGTGATGCACAACCGGTCGATCGAATTTGCCAAGAAATTCAATGTACCCATTCACGTCCGGAGTAGCCTCAGCGATGCGCCGGGGTCCATCATTGCGGCCAACGTGGAATCCAAGGCCCAATCGGTGTCCGGGGCGGCAATGCTAAAGGACGAGGCTCGGATCTCGCTGCTCGGCGTCCCCGATGTGCCGGGAACGAGTCTCGAATTCTTTTCGCGGATTGCGGCACGAAATGTTTCGGTCGACATGATCGTGCAGAACGTGGGGGAAGATGGCAAGGCGGACATTTCCTTCACCATTCCCAGCGACGAATTGGATATCACGTTAGAAGCGGTCGCCGAGGCCCGCGAGATCGTCCGCGTCGACGATGTGACGCACGACAAGCAGGCCTCCAAAATTTCGGTCGTAGGGCTGGGGATGGCGCGGCAGACCGGGGTGGCCGATCGGATGTTTCGGGCACTCGCCGATAGCGATGTGAATATTCAAATGATCACGACAAGCGAGATTAAGATCTCGGTGCTGGTTGATCGAAGCGCTGCTCAAACTGCCCTCCGCGCCGTTCACAAAGTCTTTGAGCTCGAGAAACAGCCGGTCGCATCCGAAGACACCGGGCAGCCCATCGATCAGGCCCCTCCAACGGATGCAGCTGACGTGGTTGACCGGCTTCGTGGCGTCGATATGGAACAACTCACCATTCACGATGTGCAACTGGACTCAACCCAAGGCCGCATCACGATCAGCGGCGTACCCGATGCGCCCGGAGTGGCTGCCAAGGCCTTCGAGGAGGTTGCCGCGGCGGGAATCTTTGTCGATATGATCGTGCAGAGCTACACAGGCCACCCGGATGGGGCGCGACTGAGCTTTACGGTCCCCCGCGATACGCTCGACAACAGCGTTGCGGTCGTACGACGTCTGGCCGCGTCGTTCAACTGCGGAGGCGTCAGCAGCAGCCCGTCGATTGCCAAGCTGTCGGTCTCCGGTGTCGGGCTTCGCAGCCACACCAGCGTGGCAATTCGCATGTTCCGCGCCCTGGCAGAAGCCAACATCAATGTTCAGATGATCAATACCAGCGAAGTTCGCGTAAACGTGGTGGTCGACGGCAACCAGGGCGAACAGGCCTTGGCAAGGCTGCAAGACGCGTTTGCCGACGTCATCCGGTGACGAATTTCACCCGGCACGACGGCGGACAGCACGCCACCGCGTCAATCGCCGACCTCCCCCAGGACATCCTCGGCGACGTAGATCGGCAGATGGGGATCGCACGTGACCGCGACGGCAATCGCGTCGGAGGGGCGAGCGTCCACCTCGATAATCTCGCCGTCGCGACGAATCAACAACTTTGCAAAGTAGGTCTGGTCCTTCAGTTCGTTGATGATCACGCTGTCGAGTTCGCCGTCTAGCGCTTCAATCACATTGACAACCAGGTCGTGTGTCAGTGGTCGGGTGGTGCGATCGGATTTGACCCGCCGATCGATACTCGTCGCCTCGAAGATGCCGATCAGAATCGGGAATTTCCGTTCCCCATCCTCCTCCTGGAGGTAAATCACCTGTTCGCTATTGATCTCGCTGATAATAATCCGCGACAAATTCATTTTGACCGGCATGGTCTTCCCTCGTCCTGCCCCTGCCATTTGGACCCAACTACCTGCCTCGATTATAGGGCGCGTCTGGTTGAATCGGCTAGGTGCACGCGGAGGGCGAACGCGGTTGGCGGGTTGAGGCAGCGTTGCTCAAGTAAGGGCGAGCACGCCGCGGCGGCAGCAGAGCGTTTGCGGGGGCCAGGATCGATGGCACCGCTTTGGCCCTCGCGGGGTCGCCGCAACAGGCGTGTTGCTAAACGGCCGAGTGCGACTCAGCAGCGCACACCCCGTCAGCGGGACAGGCACCGCTTTCGCCGACAGGCGGGTTTTCCACGGTTGAATCGAATGGGGGGCGAAAAACGAGCCGATCCCCGATGGTCGCCGAATTGCACTCGGCCATTTAGACGTCCAAGGCCGGTTCGCCAACGTAGAGGTTCAGAATCTGGCTCTGAACTTTGATCGCGCGGATCAGGATCCAGATCTGGTCGGGGGTAAATCGCTGCGGATCCGAGCGAGCCAGACACTCCAATTCTTCGGTCATCGCGGCATGTTGATCCGTGGCAGCCTGCAGCCGCAGATCCATCTCTTTCCAGGCGCTCGCGAGCGTGGAATCATCCGCCAATTCGTCGACCGACTCCGCCGATGAATTCGATAACAGAAGGCACAGGCGAGCCACATCTCGGACCTCCGCACCTGGGCGAATGCGTTCGATGCGTTCGGCTAAGTCAGTACACGTAAGCATGATGATGCCTGCCCATTCCGATAACAGGTGCCACAGAGTGGAATAACAATTTTAACGATTGGGCCGCCAACGCCTCGTTGGGCGCGACAGTCGACCGCGGGTCGGCGCCAAGAAGTGCCGCCCGAACAAGTTCGATCGCCCTGCCCCACCGCCTTGCCTGACCGCGATATTTCAACTTTAGCTCAAGTTTTCCGAACCGAAAAGATTTTTGTCGGGTCCTGACAGAGGCCAAACTTGTACGAGCGGACAACGGACGTCGATGCAAGTACGAGGGTCATTTCCACGCCGCCGGGGCTTGGGGGAGGACAACACTTTGACGTCAACCGGCGGGCAAACGTGCCATTTTTTTGCTAGACCGCGCTGGCGTTGGCGATCGACTTCGCACGACCGGGCGGCTCAGGCTGCCGCTCTGCCCGGTGCGCGGAGCATTCTTGCGGTGGGAGCCCAAGAATTCGACGACTGGCTCGGCGCGAGAGGTTGCATCATCCGGCAAGTATCTGGCGCGGCCGAGTTAATTGTGGCCGACCGCCCCCCGACCTACAGCAATCCATAATTCGTCAGTGTGCGCCGGAGCGACGCCATTTCGTCTGTGGTTAAGGCGGTCATGGGCAGCCGCAATTCGCCCGTATCACGCCCCAGCATCGCCATGGCGGCCTTCAGCGGAATTGGATTGGTTGAAAGACTCAGCATGTCGCGACAGAGCGGAAACAGCTTGAAATGCAATTCACGGGCCGCAACCTCATCTCCCTCTTGAAAGGCGGAGACAAGCTGGATCATGTCGCGGGGGACGATGTTTCCCACGACGGAGATAACCGCTTCGCCACCGACGGCGAGCAAGGGCAGCGTCAGACTGTCGTCGCCGCTGAGCACCGTCAGATCAGTACCGACCAGGATTTGCGATGCCTGGTCGAGAGAACCGGTGGCCTCCTTGACCATCGTAATATTGGGAATCTCGGCCAGCCGGGCAATCGTATCCGGCTCGATATTCTTGCCGGTTCGGCCGGGGATATTGTAGATGCAGATGGGAATATCGACAGCTTCGGCAACCGCTTTATAGTGCTGATAAAAGCCCTCTTGAGTGGGCTTATTGTAGTAGGGTGCGACCAGCAGTGCCGCATCAGCGCCCTCGCGGGCAGCCCACTTGGTCAGCCGCAATGCTTCGGCCGTACTATTGGAGCCGGTTCCGGGCATGACCTTGGCTCGGCCAGCAGCGGTTTGCACAACGGCAGAGATGACCCGTTCGTGTTCTTCGTGTGACAGGGTGGGAGACTCACCGGTCGTCCCGGTTGGAACGAGGCAGGTCGTTCCCGCCTCGATCTGGAATTCGACCTGTTCGCACAACTTGGACTCGTCGACCCGAGCGCCAGCGAACGGGGTGGTCATGGCAACGGAGAGACCGGCGAAATTGGAACCTTTGCGGGGCATAGGACGTGCATCATCAATCGGGTGTATAGAACGTCAGTCCTTGCCACGTCCTTCGCGGGGCGGGCAACGCCACCATGATAAGGCTGGCGCGACGGCGTGGCAAAGGGACACGGCCGAGCCCGGCAGGGATCGCCCTCGAGCGGACCTTTGGCCGTAGCGCCTTTTGCGAAATTGAGATCAGAAACGTGAGCCAGGGATGTAGTTGGGTTGATTTCGATACTTTGCAGCCTCATCACTCGGTGAAGCGTTTTGAAGTTGCACCAATGCGTCGCGCAGCGCCTGGCAATTGCCTGCAGCGAAAACGGCGGGGAAACCGGATTGGGAGCCCGCCAGCCGCGTCGCGGCTCTTGAATAACCAGACGACAATTGGCCGGGTTTGCCCGCCAGCCTAGAAACTGGCATGCCTGCGGCATTAGCGATAGCGTAACTTCCAAGCGAACGCATCGGGCGACCATCTCGTCGGAGTCTTCGGCCGTTGGTGTCGGTGGTAATTCTGGCCACGGCCACCTGATGAATCCTGCATACGGTGCCACCGGCCGCCGGTCATCGAAGCCAATCTCGGACCAACGCCAACCGGCTCGCTGTGATGGCGGGAGCCCATGACGGGAAATCGAAATTCGGAGCCCCGTTTTGCTTCCGTGGCTTGCGAATTCGCATCAGCAAATCCACAGATCCAAGTCCCGCGAGAGAAACAATCAAAAAAAACTCTGCGGCGAAGAGTGCGGTTTTCCCCGCAATACAGGGCTTTTTCGGCCGTTCGTTGCGAGCGCACGCGAATGTCGTGAGCGTTTTTCGCCGACGGCTGTTGACAGTTTCGGCCGCGGTCGTAATATTTGTTTCTTCCTCGCACGGCATTGTTCCTTGCGGGGAGCGATCTTTGACAATTTGGTAGTGACCTCCTAAGAAAACAGCTTGAGGCTGTACTTTTTCTAGGCTAACGGTGCCTGCTATTTTCGACAGGCACCACCATGGCTTCAAAGCCATCAGTTGCTAGTCATATTGGAGGCGGTCGTTGCTTCGGCAGCGGTTGTTTTCAATTAAGCAAATCAATTGAAGGGTTTGATCCTGGCTCAGAATGAACGTTGGCGGCGTGGATTAGGCATGCAAGTCGCGCGACAAGGTTTCTTTAGCTTGCTATTGAAACCAGAGGAGCGGCGAAAGGGAGAGTAACGCGTGGATACCTGCCCTTGGCTCCGGGATAGCGTCGGGAAACTGGCGGTAATACCGGATAAT
>JAUIHJ010000438.1 GCA_030432015.1 bacterium | reverse complement strand
CCATCCCGCTGTGCGGCGACGAGTTGCCGGCGAAGCCGACGATTGGGCACCTCCCTGCAGCAAAGGTTCTCTTCCTTGGCAACAGTATTACGTTGCACAGGCCGGCACCGCAGATCGGCTGGGCCGGGGATTGGGGCATGGCGTCCAGCACCAAAGAGAACGACTACGTGCATCTGCTGACTGCGCACATCGCGAAGATTGCCGGTGTTCGGCCGCAGACGATGGTGCGAAACATTGCCGACTTCGAACGTGGTTATGAGAATTTCGAAATTGCCGCGGAACTGAAGTCAGAGCTTGAATTCCAGGCAGACATCGTTGTCGTCGCCATCGGCGAGAACGCTGGCGAGCCGACGACCGAGGACGCGAAAGCAAGGTTTGCCGCGGCGCTCTCCAAATTGCTCGACGAGCTGATGCGGCACGGTGCACCGGCGATTTTCGTGCGGAGTTCATTCTGGCCGAATGCGACCAAGGACGGCATCATGCGGGCGGCGAGCCGCAAGGTCGGTGCCACCTTCGTGGACATCGCGGCACTGGGACGCGACAACACCAACGAGGCCGGTTCGGAACGAAAGATTCAGCATGCAGGTGTCGCCCGGCATCCGGGAGACCAAGGCATGCGACGCATTGCGGACGCCATCTTCGTGGCAATCCAAGAGCGCGCCGCCCCTGTCTCGTCGAGGCAGTTCGTCGGCTTCACCCAGCTCAGCACTAATCTTCCGGGCGGACGGCACGCCAATGTCCGTACAATGCGAGCCAGCGTTGTACGGGCGGACGGAACGCAGCTCCGCCAGGTGGGTGCGGAACTTGTCGCTCGCGAACCCAACGCGTGGACGCAGTTCGGAGCGTGGTCACCCGACGGCGGTGTCGCCGTGATTTCCAGAGGATGGCAAAGTCCGGACAACGCGAAACTGGAAGAACAGACAAAAGGCTTCCACTTCACAAGTGAGGGTTGGCAACTGGATTCGCATCTCGTCGACATCAAATCGGGAACCGCCGTGAACGTGACGGGTGTCGATCGAGTGAGTTTCTACAACAGCGGATTGTTCTTTTGGCCAGGGGACGAATCAAAGCTCGGCTTTACGGCTTTAATCGAAGGCAACTCACATCCGTTCCGCATGGACCGCGATGGTCGCAACAAGATGGATTTGACTGCAGGGTCGCACGAATTCACTTACGGCTTCGCCACTTCCCGCGACGGCCGCCGCATCGCGTATCACAAGAACTATCAGGTGTATCTTGCCGATGCCGACGGAACGAATGCGGTTCAGATTCACACGGGTCAGCCATTTAACTTTGGCCCGACCTGGTCACCCGACGGGCAGTGGGTGCTGTTTGTCAGCGGCGAACATTACAACTGCCACCCGTACATTGTTCGATCCGATGGCACTGGGCTGAAAAAGTTGGCCGACCGTCGCGGCTACCGGGGTGTTGTGGAATTCCTGGATGTGCCCGATTTTCACGGCGGTAGCAGTGACACACCGGTTTGGTCGACCGACGCAAAGCAAGTGTATTACACCGCTCGGGTCGGCAAGAACTTGGAATTGTTCACGGTTACTCTCGACGGCCAGTCCCAACAGCTTACCCGCACCGCAGAAGGCACGCTCCATTATCATCCGCAACCATCGCCGGACGGCGGCCGGCTGATCTATGGCTCCAAACGGGACGGAGTCCGCCAGCTCTACGTAATGCGCCTTGCGGACGGCCAGGAAACACGCCTCACCCATCTCACGGCAGGCCATGCCGCCATGTGGCCGCACTGGCAACCGGTTGCGGCGCATCGCGAGTGAAGCGGTTACACGATTCGTGGCGTAAGTCCGGATAAACTGACACTTCAAACCACGTTGGCGAATTTTTAAGAAATATTTTCAGCGAGTGTCCTTTTTCGGGCAGCCCGTTCGTTAGTTGTGTGATTGTGGCCGCCGAGGCCAAAAAAACTCGAATCGTATTGGTTTAGGAGTCAGCTCAATGGCGAAGTTTTTGTTTGTGTACCGCAACGATACCGACAACATGGATCTACCCAGCCCCGAAGAGATGCAGGAAGTGATGGCAGCTTGGGGTGCCTGGTTCGACAAGATGGGCGATGCCATCATCGATGGGGGCGACGGGCTGATGCCGGAAGGCAAGACGGTGGCAGCTGATGGAGCCGTGACCGATGGCCCGTTCATGGAAGGAAAAGAACTGCTCGGCGGCTACTCCGTCGTGCAAGCCGATAGCCTCGACGAAGCGGTTGAAATGGCCCAGGGCTGCCCGATCCGCGCGACCGGTGGTTCAATCGAAATTCGCCAACTGGCCGGCCTCAGCGATCAGCAGGGCGAATAAAGCTCGGGACGAATCGCAATGAGCCGCAGGCCCGCTTCGACCGTCACATCAACCGGTACTGATTCGGACGACTCGCCGAGGTCGTCCGAATCGCGCCGGCTGGTGGACCATTTCTTCCGGCACGAGTATGCACAGCTTGTGGCGACGTTGTCGCGGCGTTTTGGCGTACGACACTGGGAACTGGTTGAAGATGCGGTCCAGTCCGCATTGCAGCGGGCGCTACGTTCGTGGTCGCTGCGAGGTGTTCCCGCCAATCCATCGGCGTGGTTGCATCGAGTGGCGTCGAACCGAGTGCTCGATACACTGCGCCGTGACACGCGGTGGGGAACGCTTGATACGTCGCTCGACGTTGCCGACCGGATCGAGGCCCAGTCATTTTCGGTGGACGAATCCGAGTTGCACGACGACATGTTGCGGATGATCTTTGTCTGCTGCGATCCCAGTGTTCCGGCGGAGTCGCGAATCGCATTGGCGTTGAAGACCTTGTGTGGCTTCAGCAACCGCGAAATCGCCAGGGCGTTGTTGACGACGGAAGCCAGCGTCGCCAAGCGAGTCACGCGCGCCAAGCAGCGGCTACGTGAGTCAGGCGTTGAACCATCGGAACTGGACAACACGATGCTGAAGCAGCGACTGCCACAGGTGCAGTCCGTGGTCTATCTCCTGTTCAACGAAGGTTATAGCTCGACGATCGCGGATAAGCTGATTCGCGACGATCTTTGCGAGGAGGCCGTTCGCCTGGCACTGTTGATGGCCGAACATCCGTCGACGCGCTGTGGGCGATCTGCCGCGTTGCTGACCTTATTGTTGTTTCATGCCTCGCGGCTCGACGCCCGCATCGACGACCATGGTGCGATGCTGTTGTTGAAGGAGCAGGACCGCAGTCGGTGGGATCGGCGCTTGCTTGGCGAGGCCTTTCGCTGGTTTCGTATTGCGGCCCAAGACGGCGACGTCTCTCGATATCACGCCGAGGCCCTTATTGCCGCGGAACATTGTCGTGCCCGCAGTCTTGACGACACCAACTGGGAACGCATCGTCAAGGCGTACGATTTGTTGTGTCGACTTGAACCGTCGCCGGTCCATGAGTTGAATCGAGCGATCGCGGTCGGACATCTGGCCGGTCCCGACGCTGGCCTGCAGGCTTTTTCGCTTATCAAGTCGGAATCACTCGAAAGGGACTATTACCTCTGGCACGCGGCTCGTGCGGACCTTGCTCGCCAGATGGGCGACATCGACGACGCGCGCGAGGCTCTGCAACGAGCGTGGGATCTCGCTCCAACCAATGCGGAAAAGGAATTGATTTGTCGGAAACTCGACCGCCTGCCGGACACTCCACCATCGGCTTGAGCAACTGGTATCTGAGAGCATAGTTTTGTGATTGCCATCTCTGGTAACGACACGGAACGTGCGATCCTCGCCAAGAATCGGATCGCCGTTTTCTGGTGTGCCGCCGACAGCGCTTGGTTCGGCAAACGTTCGAGTTCTGCTGGTCTCGCATTGCTTCCTCGCCCTGCCAATTGGCATACCAATTGCCTCACGTTAGCGCGTTGACCTGATGCAGCCGGCCATTGATACTGGGCTTAGCCATCTGCGAATTCTCCCAGCACAAGCCGGCCAGCGAAGGAATCACAATGTTTGTCTCGACGATCGCAGCCAATTCCAGGCCGCGTGACGGTTTCCTTTGTTTGCTCGCCAAGATTGTCGTGCCGGCCCTGATCGCGCTCGCGGCAGTGGTGTCGCTGGAGATTGCCGATGAAGCATTGGCAGCCGATGTTCATCCTGTTCCAAACGTCGTGCTTATCCTTGCCGATGATCTTGGCTGGAGCGACACCACGCTCTTCGGCACCACGTCGTTCTACAAGACACCGAATATCGAGCGGCTTGCCGCTCGAGGGATGACGTTCAGGCGAGCGTACGCATCGAGCCCGCTCTGTTCACCGACGCGGGCGAGCGTGCTGACCGGGCTCAGTCCCGCCAGGCACGGCATCACGTCGCCGAATTGCCATCTCCCGCGGGTAACGCTTCAGGCCACGGCGGTGGTCAGTGGACCGCCGAACAACAAGGCGACGATTCCCGCTTCGGTCTCTCGCTTGAATACCAGTTACTACACGTTGGCCGAAATGTTCAGAGACCACGGGTACGCGACCGGTCACTTCGGTAAGTGGCACCTGGGGTCGGAACCTTACTCGCCGCTGGAACACGGCTTCGAGGTGGACGTGCCCCACCATCCGGGTCCCGGACCGGCTGGCAGCTATGTGGCACCGTGGAAATTCAAGGATTTTGATCACGATCCCGACGTTCCCGATCAGCACCTCGAAGACCGCATGGCCCAGGAAGCGGTCACCTTTCTTGAACAGCACCGTGACGGACCGTTTTTTCTGAATTACTGGATGTTCAGTGTTCACGCGCCCTTCGATGCGAAGCGCAGCTTGATCGACACATACCGCACACGAATCGACCCTGACGACCCCCAGCGCAGCCCTACCTATGCGGCCATGATCGAGAGCATGGACGATGCGGTCGGCACGCTGCTGGACGCATTGGATCGCCTCGAGCTGGCCGACAACACGATCATTGTGTTCGCCTCGGACAATGGTGGTAACATGTACAACGAAGTCGATGGTACCACTCCCACCAGCAATGCGCCACTGCGTGGCGGCAAAGCGACCATGTACGAGGGTGGCGTGCGAGGACCAGCGATTGTGTCGTATCCAGCGAAGGTTCAAGCAGGTTCGTGGAGTGACGAGGTTATTCAAAGCAGTGACTTCTACCCAACGCTCCTCGAGCTACTGAATATCGATCCTCAGCCCGGTCAGTCCTTTGACGGGATCAGCATCGTACCTGCCTTGCACGGTGAGTCCCTCCCGCGCGAAGCGATCTTCACGTACTTTCCCCATGCTCCCAGCGTTCCCGATTGGTTGCCCCCTGCGGTCAGCGTACACGCCGGCCACTGGAAGTTGATCCGTATTTTTCACGGCGGCGACGAGGGCCAGCATCGCTATAAGCTCTTTAATTTGCGTGATGACGTCGGCGAGCAGGACAACCTTGCCGACGAAATGCCAGACCGCGTGCGGGAACTCGATAGGCTGATTGACGCCTTTCTCTCCGACACCGGCGCTGTCGTTCCGCTGCCGAATCCGAAATTTGACTCGACCCGATATGATCCGACGTTGGAAGGCAAGGCGAAACTGAGGGGCAGTGGGCCGTCATCGAACAAAGCGTCTCGGCGGCGGCCGGCAAAGTCCGTCGCAGGATGGAGACCAGGAGGGACCTGTACGCTCTCGCTCCGCGGTGAGTCGCTGATTGTTGCCAGTGACGGTCGAGACCCGCATGTGAGTTACACGTTACCTCAACCTGTGACCGAAGAAACACTCGTGCTGACGTTCACGATGGCATCCAGTTCCCAGGGTCAGGGACAAGTCTTTTGGCAGGAAAAGGGGGTTGCCCCCGCCTTCTTCCGCGAGCGAAGCAAGCCGTTTGACGTTCAACACGACGGACTGGCCCATGAATACTCGATCCGTTGGTCGCCCGGGCATCCCGTTCTGGCGGTCCGTATCGACCCCGCGACCGGCGCGGGACGAATGCAGATCTCTCACGTTAAGCTGACATCATCGGCTGGCCGTACTCTCTATGAGTGGAAGTTTTAGGCGTGCAGTGCCACGTTGTGGACAGAAAGATGAAACGTCGATGACCTTTACCAACCGACCTCGAAGACCTGGCGCAAGGCACGCGGTTCGGGCCGTCGCCCTACCGCTGACGCCACCATCGTCCCTCTGGGAAGTCGCTCCGGTGGCGGTCCTTTGCTGGGGGCTGGTCGTGGGTTTGCTTGTTTCCGCCTGCGGCATTGGGGCAGCAGAGGAACGCCCCAATATCATCGTGTTCTATACGGATGACCATGGTCACGCCGATTTGTCTTGCCAAGGTGTGCTGGATGATGTCAGGACGCCACATGTCGACTCGCTAGCCAGGCACGGAGTCCTGGCCCGCCACGGCTACAGCACGGCTCCGCAGTGCGTGCCGTCCCGGGCCGGATTGTTGGTCGGCAGGTTTCAATCGAAGTTCGGCGTGGAATCCAATGGTAATTCTCTGGACGGTTTCGATCGGGCGGTGACGATTGCCGAACGGCTTCAACAGGCAGGTTACGTGACGGCTCAGTTTGGCAAATGGCATCTCGGGCCCGGGTCGGAAATCGTCAAGCACGGTTTCAAGCATGTGTTCAATCAAAACGCTCAGCGTCCGTTCGCGGCCAATATTACGATCACGGGCGAAGACCGCGACATGTCGAATTGTTCACCGGAGTTGTACCACGTTGATGCGTGCAGTCGGGCCGCGGCGTCGTTGATTCAACGGTACCGGGACGATCCGTTTTTCCTGTACGTCGCCTATCGTGCGCCGCACGTGCCGTTGGATGCACCACAAAAGTACCTGGACCGATTTCCCGGCAAGATGCCTGAGCGGCGGCGTCAGGCCTTGGCGATGCTGTCGGCGGTCGACGACGGCGTGGGCCTCATCAACGAAACGCTTCGCAAGACTGGCTTGCGCGAACAGACCCTGATCTTCTACATTGGCGACAATGGGGCGCCGCTGAAGATTCACAAGCTGGACGCGCCCGGTGGTGGACCGGGATGGGACGGTTCATTGAATGACCCGCTCAACGGGGAGAAAGGGATGCTGACCGAGGGCGGGATGCACGTCCCTTTTGTGGTTTGCTGGCCGGGGACGATACCGGGTGGCCAAGTCTACCAACATCCCGTCAGTGCGCTGGATGTGGCTGCCACCGCGGCGGCGCTGGCGAACGTGGCCGCCAAGCCTGGCGACTTGGATGGCGTCAACCTGATTCCGCATTTAACGGGTCAAACC
>JAUIHJ010000437.1 GCA_030432015.1 bacterium | reverse complement strand
CCGAATCCGCGCTCGTTCGAAGGCGAACATGGCCGATATGTCAGCCTGGAACCGGAGGGGACCTTTGGATTCGACTATCGCCTCGCCTACCACGCCAGCGCTGCGGAGGTGGAAACAGCGGAATGGGCGATTGCCAAGCTGCAGGGCGCCAGCAAGCCGACGATTCACACGTCGCCGCAGACCGACTGGTGCGCGTAAGCAACATGCCAGCAAAGCGCCTCGATGGATCACAGGGTTTTGCCTGCGCCACCGCGGCGTGTTGAGGGGATCGCTGGAAACACCCCGTACTTCGTCACGGGCGGCTTGCCGGCAGCGGGCGGCTCAATGCTCGTGACCGGCGTGGTCACTTGCATGGTCATCGCCATGGCCATCGCCAGCGCCATGGCCATCGCCAGCGCCATGGCCAGCGCCAGCTGCCGGGCCGCTGTGACGATGATGATTGGGATGCGAACCTTCGGCTCCATGGTCATGGGGCGGTTCGATGAAGCCGATGAGCCACGCCAGCACGATCCCGGCAATCAGCGCCGCCGTGAGGCTCAGGCGGTCGTGCCGATGAAACTGCACTTCCGGCAAGATGTCAGCCAGGGCGATGCAGAGGAAGACTCCCGCGGAAAAACCGAGTGCCGACCCCAGGACCAGGTGCTGAATTCCGCCCAAGTGCTGGATGCCAAAAAAGAAACCCAACGCCCCCAGCGGGCACATCAAGGCGAAACAAACATTGGCAATCGAAATAGCTCGCTTGGACCAACCGGCAGCCGCCATCAGTGCGACAATGGAGAGCGCGTCGAGCGGTTTATGGAGGAGGATTGCAAAAAATGTTCCCAGGCCCAGAAACGTGGCGGTGTGGCCTTCGTCAAAGCCCGCCGCCACACTGGCTGCCAGGGCAACGCCGTCAATCAGCGTGTGAATCGCCAGCCCGGCAAACAGGCCCACCCAGCTTAATTGGTGCGCGTGTTCGTGAGCCTCATGACTGGCCGCCTCATGACTGCCCGCCTCGTGTGGGTCCGACCCGTGTAGAGCGTGGCTGTGTGTGGAGTGGTCGTGCGCGGAGTGGTCGTGCGCGGGGCGATCAGGTGCCGCATGGTCGTGGGCGCAGTCATGGTGCTCGTCGAGTTCGGCAATGGCATCATCGTGGCTATGCTGATGGACGTGCAGAATGCGAATCATGCAAAACATCGTCAGCAAGCCGATGACGGCAGCGCCGACCGCGTGGTCAATGGAGCCCGTCTCGAGGAACGAATGCGGCAGCATGTGCAGCAAGGCCACGCCCAGCATCAAGCCACCCACGAAGCTCATTGTCAGCTGCATGCGGGTATGGGTCAGCTTGACCAAGGCGGGCAACCAGCCGCCGAAGAGCGAACTGAGCGCGATCAAGACACAGTATAGGAAGATCAGCACGGCGGGAATCAAACCTCTTGACCAAACTGACCATCGTAGGCAAATGCCAAGGATTCGCAAGGGTCTGGACTGGCATACCTCAGACCCCACGGATCGCCTAGAGTAACGACATGGAGACACAGCGGACCCTTTTCCTGATTGACGAATTGGATTGCGCCGAAGAGGTGCGTCAACTGCGTGCCGAATTAGAACGCGTTGCTGGAATCGAAAAGCTCGACTTCGATGTGATCGGGCACCGGATGTACGTCACGTTCGACGCGGCATCCATCTCTGCAGCGGAGATTCTGCAGCGGATCTCCGGTCTGCGGATGCAGGCCCGTATCGCGACCGGGCCCGAGGGGGTCGCGCAGGCATCCCCATCACCCGCGCGACCGGCTGGGGTCGCAGCCACTTATTACTGGGGGCGGTCCGGGCAGACCGTGGCCTCTGGGATGCTGTTGCTGGCGGCCCTCGCGATTCACGCCATTACGGCGGGCAGCCTACCGATCGCGTTGGGCCTTGAATCGCACGAAGGGGCGACCGTGATTCCCGTCGCCTCGCAGTTGCTCTATCTGGCCTCGATCATCTTGAGCGGCTGGCTGGTGGTCCCCAAGGCTTGGCTGGCGGTCCGCCGTCTAACGGCGGACATCAACCTGCTCATGTGCATCGCGGTGGCGGGCGCCGTCGCGATCGGTCAGTGGTTCGAGGCTGCGGTGGTGACGTTTCTGTTCAGCGTCTCCTTGTTGCTGGAACACTGGAGCATGGGGC
Source organism: bacterium (assembly GCA_030432015.1). Taxonomy (GTDB): domain Bacteria; phylum Planctomycetota; class Planctomycetia; order Pirellulales; family Pirellulaceae; genus ARS98. The sequence goes on along the minus strand of JAUIHJ010000437.1, from coordinate 5,035 downwards.
GCGCGCGGCGCGCCATTGCGTCCTTGCTGGATCTGGCTCCCCCCACGGCGCGGCGCAAGGAGCCGCCATCCGGCGAGATCATCGAGCTGCCTCTGGAGCAGATCGTGCCGGGCGACACGATCGTGATTCGGCCGGGTGAACGGATTGGGTTGGATGGTGTCATTTCCGCCGGCCAAACGTCCGTCGACCAGTCGCCCATCACCGGGGAATCGCTGCCGTTCGCGCGGCACCCTGGCGACCAGGTGTACGCGGGATCCATGAATATCGACGGCGCCGTCGAGGTGCGGGTGACCCACGCGGTCAATGACACGACCTTGGCACGAATCATCCACTTGGTCCAGGAATCGCACGCCAGCCGGGCGCCGACGGAACAGTGGGTGGAACGTTTCGCGCGGTATTACACACCGGCCATGATCCTGTTGGCAATCGGTGTCGCGACCGTGCCGCCCCTGGTAACAAACCTGGCCTGGGCGCAGGGGATTTATAACGGTTTGGTTTTGCTGGTGATTGCTTGCCCCTGCGCGTTGGTCATTTCGACGCCTGTCAGCATTGTCTCCGCCTTGACCGCGGCGGCCCATTACGGCGTCTTGATCAAAGGGGGGCGTTACCTGGAGGCGGCCGCACACGTCAAGGCAATCGCCATCGACAAGACCGGAACGCTGACCGTGGGGAGGCCCGAGGTTCGGCAGGTCATCCCGCTCAACAATCATTCTCGTGCCGAGTTGTTGGAACGCGCCGCGTCCCTGGAAGCCAGCAACACGCACCCGCTGGCGCAAGCGATCCTGCGCTGTGCAGAAAATGAAAACGTGACCGTCCAACCTGTGCACCGCTATCAGGCCTTGTCTGGTCGAGGTGCCCAGGGCGCCATTCGCGGCCGCGAGTACTGGATCGGCAGCCAGCGTCTGATGCAAGAGAAAACGTCGGCGACCGACGACGCGGCCCGTCACAGCGACTCGCTGGAACGCGCGGGGCATTCGGTCGTGGCGATCGGGACGGCGGATCACGTCTGTGGCCTGATCGGCGTCGCTGACGTAGTAAGGGAGGAGAGCCGCGACGCGATTCACAACTTGCGAACGTTGGGCGTCGAACATGTCGTGATGCTGACGGGCGATAATCGCGTGACCGCGGCGGCAATTGCCGCGACGGTGGGGCTCGACGAGTTCTTCGCCGAGCAACTGCCGGAAGAAAAGGTGGAGCACGTCCGCCGCTTGCGCGGGCAATACGGCGTGGTGGCCATGATCGGCGACGGCATCAACGATGCGCCGGCGATGGCAACCTCGAACCTGGGAATCGCCATGGGTGTCATCGGAACGGACGCCGCGATCGAAGCGGCCGACATCGCGCTGATGTCCGACGCATTGGCGCGGGTGCCGTGGATCATGCGGTTGGCCCGCCAGACACTGGCGGTAATCAAACAGAACATTGCCATCGCCCTGGGTTTGAAGCTCGTCTTTATCGTGCTGACGCTGGCCAGCGTGGCGTCGCTCTGGATGGCGATTGCGGCGGATATGGGCGCATCGCTGCTGGTTGTGATGAACGGGCTGCGGCTGCTCGGTTCACGGCCTGCGGATGGCTGACACGTTGCGAGAAAATCGCGATTCTGTCACAAGCGATGCTCTGGTATGCTCCCGCCGTCACGGAGGACCCAATGGCTGCTAGCAGTAAACGAAAAAAGAGCGACAAGACGACCGGTGGCGGGATCGGCACCCTGCTCGGACCGGTCGTTAGCGTTTCTCCCAACCTGGTGCTGGGAGTATTGCTGCTGCTCGCATGTACAATCGGCGGAGTTTTTGGCTGGAAAAAATGGGGGCGGCCGGCGCTTGAGCAATCCGGCACGGTCCTCACCGCGAGCCAGGTTCAGGTGACCGAGCAGCCGCCATGGATCAAGGCGGACGTACGCGCCGAGGCATTTCGTGACGGCAGCCTGGGTGAATTGTCGACGCTGGATCACGATTTGGCGTACAAGGTCTACCGGGCCTTCGAATTGCATTCCTGGGTCGCCAAGGTCAATCGCGTTTATAAAGGCCCCCAAGGCCAAGTCAGCGTCGAACTGCGTTACCGTCGACCCGTCGCCTGGGTCGAGATCCCTCGGGCCATGTCGCCCCAAGACGAAGACGGCGTCCTGCCGATTGACGCGGAAGCGGTCTTGCTGCCTCCGGCCGATTTCCAAGGTGACGCGATTCCGATGTTGCGCATCACGGTGGAGAACCTCGTTCCCTGGCTCCCCGTCGGTACACCGTGGCCCGACCCTCGCGTTGCCGGCGCAGCCCAGTTGGCGGCGCTGGTCGAAGGCAATTGGCAAGAAATGCAACTGCACCGGATTGCCATCGTCACGACACCCGGCGAATCCCGCGCCAGCGGTCCGATCGTCTACGAACTCGTTACCCGCAGTGGCCATCGTTTCATTTGGGGTAGTGCACCCGGCCTGGAATCCGCCGGTGAAGCATCAACGACCCAGAAAATCCGCCTGCTCCGGCAGTTAGCCATGGAGTTGGGGACCTCGCCCCCGGCGCAGCGTTGGGAAATCGATCTCCGGGACGGTGAACGCGCGCTGGCCGGTGCCCGGACGGCCGGCCGTCCGGGCGATGCCCCCCGCTGACCGTTCACCCCGCCGGCCGACGGTGAACCTGAATGTAGAAGGCCAACGGCCGGTCCAACCGCTTGACGTGGTGCACGGCTCGCGATAAACCCGAGTTACGGTGGGCGTCTTGATGAGCGAGCGTGATGCTGGGGCGCACACCGCACCACCTGTACCGCGCGTTTTGGCACGCATAATGGGCGCGTAAGGGGCAGGCACCTTTTTCACCAACGAGCGTTTTTTCCTCGTCCGATCCGCCGGGGTGAAGAAAAACGAGCCAGCCCCCCAATTGACGCCGAATGACGTTCGGTCATTTAAATTGAAGAACCGAAAGATCCTGCGTTGGGAAACGACGCATTCCCTTGATTTGGAGTCCTCATGTCGACGTTGGCGGAACAAATGGCGGCCGATCTGTTGGAGGCCCAGAAGTTCTCTCGTAAACACCTGGTTGTCGAACTTGCCCTGACGGAGGCCAGCGTGGCCGAATTGGAGGATAACGTCGACACGGTCGAATTCGCGATTGCGGGGGGAAAGTCGGACGAAAACGTGGCAATGCTGACGCGCGTTTGGGGAGCGTTCCTGGGCGAGACGCTGATTCATGCCACCAACAGTGCCTGGATCGAACAGGATGGTCGACCGGCCGTACAGGGCGCCAACGGCATCGCCTTTCCTCACGACCAAGTGCGGCGCCGCCTGCTCGAAGGTTCGGCCCACAACCTGGCGACCTATTTCGCCGAGACGAAGAAACAACTGTAAACCACCGCTGGAGTCCCTGTACGCCGTCAGCACCGTGTCGCGATTCACCGTATCGCAATTCACCGTATCGCGATTCACTGCGTTGCCATGCACCGGGGGATGGGTGGGTGCCGTCGCGATGCCGGGACACGACGTACCACGAACCCTGCGGCCAACGGACCTTCACGACTCAAACGAACACAATCCACAGGAGGTAACGATGCGTCTCTGCCGATTCCGTTTCAATGAACGTGACTGGGTTGGGTTTTACGAAGACCAGCGCGTGATTCCGTTGTCCTCTGTGGCCCGCGCCCGCACCGTCGCGACCAAGGAGAACACCGTCCTGCCGATCGGTGACAGCCTGATCGACTTTCTTCCCCCGGCGGGAGCCGCCTACGAAACGACCAAGGCGCTGGCCGATTTTTACCAGAGTGACCAGTGCGAGCTGCCGGATGATGCCACCCTGCCACTGGATCAGGTGCAATTGTTGCTGCCGATTCCACGCCCCCGTAAACTGTTCCTGTTGGCGGGCAATTATGCGAAGCACATTGAAGAAGGTGGCGGGATTGCTGCCGAGCGGGCTGAGACGTTTCCATACGTGTTCATGAAACCACCGACGACCACGCTCACCGATCCGGGCCGGCCAGTGACCATTCCCAGCGTGTCACCTGATCATATTGATTGGGAATTGGAACTGGCGGTTATCATCGGCAAGAAAGCGAAGCGCGTCGCAGAGGCGGATGCCCTGGACTACGTCGCTGGTTACACGGTGATCAATGACATTTCAAATCGTGAGTTCCGGCCAAACCCGGGGCGGAAAGAGCGGTCCAAGGACGCCTTCTTCGATTGGCTCCACGGAAAATGGCACGATAGTTTTTGTCCCTGTGGACCGTGCGTGACGACCCCCGACGAGATTCCAGATCCTCAGACGTTGGATCTGAAGCTGAGCGTCAACGGGAAGATTTTCCAGGATGCTTCGACGGCCCAACAGATTTTTCCAGTCGCAGCGGTGATCGAATTCATCTCGAGTTTTGTGACGCTCGAACCGGGCGATATCATCTCGACCGGCACGGCGCAAGGGGTCGGAAATACGACCGGAACGTACCTCCAGCCGGGCGATCAAATCGAAGCGTCGATCAGTTCGATCGGGGTGCTGAAGACGCCGGTGCAAGCCGAATCGGACTGAGGCTAATCCGCGACGATGCGACCGTACATCTCCGGGCGTCGGTCGGCGAAGCGATCGATGATGTGTTTTTCCGGGACCCGCACGATACGTTTGGTCCGGGCCTGGTCAAGATCCAGATCGGCGTAGAGGATCGCCTCGTCGGCATGCGGCGCGGCCGCGATGATCCTTCCCGACGGATCGCAGATTTTGCTGTGGCCAATGAAGGGAAAGTCCCGTTCCACGCCGACTCGATTGACACACGCGTAATAAACTTTGTTTTCCATGGCCCGCGTGTTGACGACATGTTCTGCCATGCACTCGGCGCCAGTCGGAAAGTTGGTCGGCAGCGCGATCAGGTCCGCGCCATGCAGGGCCAGGGACCGTGCCGCTTCGGGGAATGCGCTGTCATAACAGATGTTCATGCCGATCCGGGCGTCCTCCAGGGAATGCACTGCAAACGGACGATCGCCGGGGGTGGTGAAACGATCAACCCCCAGGAACGGCAGGTGGATTTTTCGGTAGCTGCCAACCACGCCGGCGGGTCCAATCAAGGCGCA
>JAUIHJ010000436.1 GCA_030432015.1 bacterium | reverse complement strand
TGGCCTGCGATTCGATCGGAGCGCGATACCACCACCAGGAATGTTCGGTGTCGCGCCAGAACATCCCCAACTCTTCGTCGTTGACGGACCGCTCTTTCAGGGAGGCCATGATGCCGCGGGCGGCTTCCTGGTCGCCCAAACGATTCAGCGCCACCGCCAAATGCCCTTGCGACTGTCGATAGGCCAACTCGAGCCAGTGGGTGCGGGCCTGGCTCTGCCAATATGCTGCTGCCTCCTGATGCGCATCGCCGATTGGCTGGTCGTCCAGGAAGAAGCTGCGCCCGTACAAATAGAGGGCGATCTGAGTCGAAAGGTGATTCTTGTCCTGGTCGCCCCGTTCGACAATTTTGCGGTACATCCTGTCGGCCCAGGCATCCAATCGCCGGAGCGATTTCACGGCCGGCGTGACGTCGACTTCCGCCCCCAAGTGCCGCAAGCGGCCGAATCCCGTGGTGATGTACAGAGTGATGTAATCATTCGCCGGGCCGCCAGGAAACCAGGGCCAGGCACCGTCTTCGTACTGCTGCTCCGCCAGACGCATCATCAGCCGCCCGGTTTCGTCGTTGAGGCGGTTGGCGTCGAACAGGATGCCGACGTTCCGCCGGGCCTGGCTTTCGTTGTCGGCGTCACGGACCCAGGGCGTCTCCTCCAACAGGACCGCCTTCAGTTCCTCGTTCTTCTCCAGCGGGCTGTCCAGCGTATCGCCCCCCTGGTGCTTCCAGAGATCGAAAATGCGGCGGATCTTGGGATCCGAGTCAGCAAGGTGGCGGGCCAGCGAATTGGCGTACAGACGGTTAAATGTCTGTTCCGTGCATTCGTGGGGATACTCCATCAGGTACGGCAATGCCAGCACCGCGTACCAGGATGGGTTCGAGACCATTTGCACGGTCAACGACTGGTGACGGAGCGAATCCGAACCAACCGATTCGCGCAGTCGAGCGAAGTCGAATTCCTTGGTCTGCGGGCCCCGGATCGGCAGAGGCAATGACTCCGTGACCAGGACACGCCGCGAGAGAACCGGCAGATAGCCTTCTTCGCCGTCGGAAAGCCGGCCGGTCGACCCGACCGCCTTGTAGGTCAGGAATCCCAGCTTGTCCGGTACCTGAAGCTTCCATGACAGCGAGATCGACTCCCCCGCGGGAATCTCGAACGGCTGGTCACGTTCGATGTTCCCCAACGCTGCGTCGACCGAGTCACCGCTCACGGCATCGGCCAGCGTCAGTCGCACCTGTCCTTCCTGGTGGGTCGGTGATTGGTTGCTGACTTTGACCGTGAATTCCAACGTATCTCCTTCGCGGAGGAACCGGGGCGGATTGGGCTGCACCATCAGGTCCTTCGACGTAACGACCGTGTCGGTTAGCAGGCCGCTACGGAGGTTGCCATCATGGGCAAACCCCTGGAACTTCCATTCTGTGAGTGCCTCCGGCATGGTGAATTCCAGCCGGACCACGCCGTCGGCTCCGGACCTCAAGTGGGGAAAAAAGAACGCCGTTTCCTGAAGATTCTTGCGCGGCGAGACGTGACCCAGATCGGGGCCGGGTGTGTCATCACCGCCTCCGCCACCTTCGCCCTCGCCGGACGCGGCAACCGCGGACTGCTTCAATAACGCACCCTCCATCGCCGTATCGGATGCGACCGCCGCGCTAAGTTCGGGCGCTGCCTCCATCGCCATGCCGCGCGCGGCCATTGCCATCGGTCTGCCTCCGCCGCGCCCCAAGAATCGAAAGCCGAACAGGTTGGCCGCAATTTCCCCAGGCAAGTGCCGGTACGTCAACGAGCCATCCCGGTGATCGACGCGCCATGTCGAAGCGATGGCGCGAAGGTGCTGCTCCCGATTTTCAAATTGTGATCGCAACGATGAATAATCGCTCCGAAAAAGATGAAACCCGTTCATCCACCCGTGGGGCGTGAAGGCATCCAGCGACGCGTCGTACAGGCCGGCCACCATCTCGGCGGCGGCATGCTCGGCATCGGGACCGTCAATCACCAACGTCCAGGTCTCTTTTTCCGCTGGCGAAAGTTTGGAAACGAAGTGTTCCCAGGAGAGCGACAACTTCTTGTTGCTCCAGGGCACGTCCACGCGGCGCGACTCCAGGTAGGCACGGTTCTCGCGAACCATCGTGACGCGAACCGTGAATCCACCCCGCATCGCCGCGGTCACCTTTTGTTGGATCAGCACCTGACTGGTCCCCGGGTCAATCCAGAAGCTGTGCAGCACTTTGTTGCGATGTTCGATTTCAATGAACGCCCTTACGCGCTTGTAGCCACTGCCCCACAGGCATCGGAACGTATCACCCGGTTCGACGGACCACTGCGGCGCGGCCACGTGATGGGGGATCTTCAGGGCGAACTGGCGGGCATTGGGGGCGAGCACTTGCAGGGGCAACTCCGCGGTCACCGTCTTGCCAAAGCGATCCTGGGTCTCGAGTTTCACGCGGTAGACGCCTGCCGCGAGCGTCGCCAAGACGTGTGCGTTGCCAGCGGCGTCAGTCGCAAAGGCCGCTTCCTGGACGACTTCGCCCAAGGGCCAGGAGTTTGGGTTCGAAAGGTCCGCGGGCGGCGCCTCGTCGACCCGATACGATCGAAAGTTTCGCCCTGCCAAAGGCGCACGCTGGACCTTGTCCGGCTGTTGGACTCGATAGACCTTCAGCGTCCCTCTTGCTGACTGGCCTGTGCCGTCCAGTGTGGTGGTTCGAATGGCCAGCTTGATCTGGCGGTCGTCGACCAGCCAGTCCGCGCCGCCGTCGGTGGGCTCCACGGCGCCGTCCGGATCATCGGCAGCGACCGGCGCTCCAGCGTGCACGATGAGGCTTGCCGCCAGCGCCGTGTAGCCGACGTTCACAACATGCTGGTCGCTGCGTGTCTCGCCGGTGGTGTCGGTGACGTCGGCGTAGATTGTGTAGCGAAAGGTCGGTTCACTGGCTTCGTCAATGGAACGATCGGGGGTGGCTGTGAACGCGATGTCAAACGCTCCATCGCTGCCGGTCTGGGCGGTGCCGTGGGCAATTTCCTGGCTGGCACCCGGTTGGGGCGGCATCCACCAGCAGCGCCAGTACCACCAGACGGGATACCGCACTTCGCGCACGACCCGCCACTTGACCTCCGCACCACCGATCGCCGCGCCGGTGTAGGCGGTCGCTTTGCCGGGAACGCTGACCGGGCCGTTCAGCCTGGCTGCGGTGGTGGGGGCTGCCAGCGTAACGAGAAATTTCGGCCGCTTGTACTCTTCGACGCGGACTTGGGTCGCACCTTGGGGTTCGCCCTCGACACGGATCGTCATTTGTCCCATCAGGCCGCCACGTGGTGCCGCAAAGCTGCCACTGAAGCTGCCGTAGTCATTGGTTTGGTGCTGGTGGCGTTCGATTTCCTTGCCGTTGACATCGCTGAACACAACCGCCACGGTCCGATTGCGAATCACCTGGTAGTCATCGCGCGCCTGGTCGACCGCCACGCTGATCCCTTTGTAATGAATCGTCTGCCCGGGCCGGTAGATGGCGCGATCGGTAAAAAACAGCGATCGCTCGGATGGCTTGACGGTCGTGTCATAATTGTTGACACGCAGGTTGTTGACCGATGACAGGGCCTGGCCTTGGTGAGCGGCGTGGAGCAGCACCGAGGCACGTGGCTTGGCAGCCATGCGAAACAGGCCGTTCTCGTCGGTGCGCATCGTGGGCAGGCTGCCCGCCTCGCGATTGTTGAGTCGATACCAGCCGCGCACCGTGGCTCCGGCGAGCGGTTCGCCGGTAACGGCATGCAGGACGAATCCTTCCAACGTGCTGGCCCCGTTCCGCGTCCGCAGGACCAGCGCCAAATCGCTGACCCAGAATTCCACGAAACTGACCTGGTTGGCGTTGTCGTCGAACGCCTCATTGTGGCTGGCGATGAGGAAGTAGGAGCCCGGTTTGAGGTCCCGCGGGGCGACCAGATTCTCAGTCCGCTCCTGGAAGTCTTCGGTCGCCGGGAGATTGGCGGACCAGGCGAGTGCCGGGCGTTGTTGCAGCAGGGCGGTCCGTTGCGCGGCGTTCAAGTTCTCGGGGCCGTTTTGCCGCGAACGGGCATACGCCTCGAAATCAAATGGAATCACGCGAAAATGGAATTGTGTCACGTTGCGGTAGTGCACATCGATGGTGGGCGTCGGTTGATTCCAGACCCGTTCGGTGGAGACCCGCGAGGACTTCGCTTCGATCTGAGCGATCAAATTGAAGCAGCGTCTGCCGCCGACACTCTCGGGGAATCGGGCCAGTCCTTGCCTAGCCAGATTTCTCGCAGCGACCCAGTCACCTTGGCCGTGCTCCAGTTGTGCCCGGTTGTGGATGGCCCGTGCGGAGATCTCGTGGTCCTCGTGCGTGGCGGCGAATCGCTTGAGCGCCGCCAGGTAGCGGGCGTCCTTCTCGGGTCCGAACGCTTTGTTGTGACCGAATTCAAGTCGCAGCAAGTCCGTATCGAGCCGTGCGGCCGGGTCGTCATCGGAAGCATGAATCCGCAGCAGTTCCTGATAGATGCGAATCGCTTTCAAGGTCTGCGCATCGTCATCGGTCGTCTCGGGGTTCCAGGCGACGAATTCGGCGACGGTGCCAAAAATCGGGCTGGCCGCCGACAGATCGAAGGCGTCCTCTGCCCGCGACGCAGCCTGTTCGCCGGACGCATAGAACGTGATCGCTTCATGGGCCACGAAATCAAACAGGGTGGGGCGATAGCTGTCGGGCGCATTTCCCTGCTCGAGCAGGTCGTTGTACTCCCCAATGGGAATGCTTTGGAGCGTTGCGCCGGCGGCCAACGCGGCTTGAAAATGCGTGTCGATTTCCGCGAAGATGCGGGGCAGGTCCCAGGTGGTGAGATCATCGCTGGGCGGGGCGGCCGTCTGAGTTCGCTGCAGGAAACGCCAGCGATTCTGTTGAAAGTAGTGCCAGTACCAGTTGGCCAGCAACACCTCCAGCATCGGCTTCATTTCCGCCGGAGCCTTGGCCAACTCGGCTTGCAATCGTGTCACTCTTTCTTCCGGCTGGTTGCCCTGGATATTTCCTTCCAGGGCAATCTTCTGACCAATCGCCTTGATGGCCTCGGCGTACGCTTTGTCATTGATGGCCGCCTCAATGATCGGATTAAGCTTTTCGATAGCAGTTTTGGGGAGCCCTTTTTTCATCGCCTCGTCGACTTCCTTCCACTGGGTGTCTCGCGGCCCGACCCAAGCCACCGCGACCGAGGTTGCGAGTAAAAAACACAGTGCTGCAATCTGGACCTTCATCGAACTGTCCTTGAAGTGACGGATTGGTTGCTTGCTTGGTGGAAGTCGCCACGCGGTGGATGCGCGTTGCCGGGACACTGACGTGCAAGTAAGACGAGTCTCGTCGCACAATAGTTTCCCGTAAGCCACTAAATGGCCGAGCGCGATTCAGTAGCGCACACCCCGTCATCGGGACAGGCACCTTTTTCGCCGACAGGCGGTTTCTCAGCAGTTGAATCTAATGGGCGGCGAAAAACGAGCCGGCCCCGGATTGTCGCCGAATTGCACTCGTTCATTTAGCAGGCCGCCGGCTGGCAGCGCCCTGCCCGCGTCTTCCCAGAGTAAAACCGAGTTTACTCGAGTTCTGTGAGTCTCAGTTTTCGCCACCGCACGAAGAGAGGCCGCGCCTCGTCTCCCACGCTGTGAACCTGGAGGGCAATGAACCCTTCGGATGTCAGGGAGTCCTCAAAATCCGCACGGAGCTCGCCATTGAGCCAGGTGCGGATCTTCTTGCCGCGGCATTCCACGCGAACTTTGTTCCAATCTTCCGGCTTGTAGATTTTCTTGCCTTGCTCCGTAAACGCTGCAGGATCACCACCGCTCAGTCCCGGATACAGCCAGCCGCGCCGCCCTTCATCGTAAATCCCACCGCTCCACATCCGATCCGGTTTGTTGGGATCGATTTCCACCTGGTAGCCATGGACGCGCCCGCCGCTGATCAGCTTGGTCTTGCCACCCACGTCGACGGCGGTCGGCTTGTCGAACACTTGACTCCGAAACTGGACACCCGAATTCAAGGCGTTGTCGCACTTGTACTCATATTCGAGCACAAAATCACCGTAGCTTTTTTCGGTACAGAGAAAACTGTTGGGGGTTCTGGGGGCCGAGTGACCGACAATCGCACCCTCCCTGGCGACGTACGCGGCCTTCCCGCCGCGTTGGACCCAGCCATCCAGCGTCCGGCCGTTGAACAGCGAAACGGTCTCTTCCTCGGCGACCGCTGATAGCGTGGCGAGCATGACCAGAAGTGGGACGGCAACAAGTGAGCGTGGGGAAACGAACATCAGAAGAGCCTCCTGCAATGGATGGACGTAGTGGAATCGATCTCCAAATGAGGATAATGGTTTTTGGAGTCGGCGTCAGCGACCCAGGGGCCTCGCCTGCCAGACTAGCACTCCAGGGGATGCTCCAGGCGGTACAATGGGAGGCCTGCGGCGCCTGCCGACGGAGGCGTCCCCATGATCATGGTCTGCGAAGGGAGTTTGACGTGGCCCGACTTGTGTTGTTGGTGGCCTGTTCGGCCTGCGGTTCGTTCGGTTGTGTCCTGTTGTTCGCATCCTCGGTGTTCGCCGACGAGTCCGTTCTGGTCTCGGAAATGCGTCATCTGCGGATCGATGCACCACGCGAATGGACGGAGTTTCCGGACTCGCCGGATGCCGCCGCGATCGATCTGGAATTTGAGAGCACCGAAAATGCGACGCCTGCTTCGCTGCGACTCCGCCAGCAGGATGTCAAACAGGCCTGGCCGGTCCAACTGAACGATCATCAACTGGGGGCACTCCGCGTCGACGAGAACGACATGGTCGTTTACTTCACAATTCCCGCGGGCCTTTTGAAAGAAGGCACGAACCGCCTCCGCATCGAGCAGGATCTACGGCGCCGAGCGGTAGCGGACGACATTCGCGTGGGCGAGATCACCCTGGACCGCCGGCCGGTCGAGGAGGCACGCCGTGACGCGGTTCTCCGCGTGACCGTCACGGATCATGATCGCCAGCGGCCATCGCCCGCCAGAATTACAATCCTCCGCGATGGCAAGACGTTGCAGTCGGTCGAGGCCACATCGAATGATCATCTGGCGGTACGTCCCGGAGTCGTCTACACGTCCAACGGGTCGGCGGAATTCGGTTTGCCGGCCGGCAACTACACAATTCTGGCGGGGCGGGGCTTCGAGTATTCGTTGGCCTCTCAGCAGGTGAATAC
>JAUIHJ010000435.1 GCA_030432015.1 bacterium | reverse complement strand
GTTCAGCTTGTCGATGTGGGCGCTGAACATATCGACGGTGGCGCGAGCACGTTCGCGAGCCTGACGAAGATCCGCTCCAAGCAGATGCGAGAGGTCGAGCCGATGCGCATCCGCCTGGTCACGCTGCCCGAAGAGGCCACGATCACGGCACCCACCAGCGCGATGCCGCTGATGGCATTCGAGCCCGACATCAGTGGCGTGTGGAGGGTCGGTGGCACTTTGGAAATGACTTCGATTCCCAGGAAGACGGCCAGCACAAAAATGGTCAAGTTGGTGATGATCCCTTGCCGTCGAGGTGGCTCGGAAACGCTCGGGGCCTGGTCGGTCACTGGGGATTCACTCGCGATTGGAGGCGGGGTCGAATCGGTGCCCGGCGTCGTTGTCCCGGGCGCGCCGGCACCGCCGTCGGATTTGCGTTCCCCGTCCGTGGGTTCAGCCTGCCCAGCATCGGTCTGCGAGGGTTTGTTTGGTCCAGCATCAAGGTCGCTCGGCGAGCTATCTTGTGACCAGGACCAGCCGCCCAAAACCAGGACTGCGACAAACAGCATCGCAGCGACCGCTTGTTGTCCGCGGGTCATTCGCTTTTCTCCTTCGCCGCATCGGGTGATGATTCGTTTTCTGCCGGGGACTCGACGGGCTTGGAATCCGCGTCGATGCTGGCCTCGGCTTGCTCGGCTTGCTCGGCTGTGGCGGCCGCCAGCGGTTCCAGCCCCAGTGCTTCGCGGATCCGGCCGTGGACAACCTGACCCTGGTGGGCGACCAGCGTGTCTCGGATGATTTCGTCTTCCAGGTTCATCTTGACGGCACCCTCCTGCACCAGGTTGAGCAGAAATTTGGTGACGTTGCTGGAGAACATCTGGCTGGCGTGGTGAGGGATTTCCGCGGGAAGGTTGGTCGGGCCGAGAATCACGACGCCATGTTCGACGACGCGCTGGCCCGCTTGGCTCAACGCGCAGTTGCCACCTCGTTCGGTGGCCATGTCGACAATCACGCTGCCTGCTGCCATGCCGGCGACCGCTTCCGCAGTGATCAACAGGGGCGACGTCTTACCCGGGATGGCGGCGGTGGTGATCACGACATCGCTTTCGGCGACGACCTCGGCCATCAGTTCACGCTGCTTGGCGTAGAACGCGTCGTCCATCGCTTTGGCGTAGCCGCCCTTGTCTTCCGACTGTTCGGTTTCCAACTTCAATTCGACAAATTTTCCGCCGAGGCTTTCGACCTGTTCGCGACACGCGGGTCGCACATCGTAGGCGCGCACGACGCCGCCGAGCCGTTTGGCGGTGGCAATCGCCTGCAATCCTGCCACACCCGCGCCAATCACAAAGACCCGAGTCGCTTTCAGCGTGCCGGCCGCGGTCATCAGCATGGGAAACAGCTTGGGCAGTTCGACGGCGGCCAGCAGGACCGCGCGGTACCCGGCGACCGTTGCCATGGAAGATAGCACGTCCATGCTTTGCGCGCGGGTAATTCGCGGAATCATCTCCAATGAAAACAGCGAGGCTCCGGTTTCTGCGACGTCCTTGATGGCCGCCGGTTCGCCAAGCGGATCGCAGGTTCCGAGGATGATTCCGCCGGTCTTCATCCGGGCCACATCGTCACGTCCCGCTTCCAAGTTTGCCCCCAGCGAGCGGACTTGGGCCACAATATCGGCGGCGAAGATCTCCCCACGGTCGGTGCAGATCGTGGCCCCCTTGTCCTGATACATGGCATCGGAAAACCCTGCGGCAACGCCCGCGCCGGACTCGATTTGCACGTCGATCCCCGCCTTGACCAACTGGGGGACATTGGCCGGGATCAAGGCGACACGATCTTCGCCCGGAAAGGTCTCTTTAGGAACGGCAACCTTCATCGTGGTGCTCAGCGGCTAGCGGGTTGAGTTGGTGAGAGGCGGCTCAGGATGCTGGAGACGTTGTCTTCGTTTCGCGAGATGCTGGGTCTTGGTCCGTGGTTTCGCGTGACTGCAGATCGCCATGGCGTGGTGTCGACCATGTTCCGCCGACCCGTCGCCTTCGACCGACGCCTCAGCTTGCGCAATCGTCAGCGTCAGAGCCTGCCTATCTTAAGAAGGCAAGCCCGAATTACAAGGGAGGAGACCGCTGGATGTCCTGGTGATGAGCCATCTTACGTCTCTGTAGAAACTGGACTTACAACCCGCAGTATGGTGTAATCGACGGCGAACGTGGCCCGGCCTGACGGACGTTGTCCCCGGACTTGGGTGACGCCGACTGCGTTTTGCTATCAACTTGGTCCAAAAAGCCCAATCGATTCGCAAGGGAGTCCCATCCATGTCGAAGTTCACACGCCGCAACTTCCTCAAGACGACGACCGCCGCCGCGAGTACGGCGTTCCCGCTGTTCACCGTCGCGGGTACGAAGGCCTCGGGACGTGTGATCGGCGCCAACGACACGATTCGCATTGGTGTGGCGGGAATTCATGGGCGCGGCACCTCCCACATCGGCGAGTTCGCCAAAATGGAGAATGTCGACGTCACGTACTTGATCGACCCAGACAGTAGCTTGTTTGAATCACGCTCGGGCCAGGTCAAATCCAAAGGAGGAAACACGCCACAGTGTGTGCAAGACATTCGTCAGGCCCTCGATGATGACAACCTGGACGCGGTTTCCGTGGCCACGTGCAACCATTGGCATTCGCTGATCACGGTCTGGGCCTGTCAGGCGGGCAAGGACGTTTACGTCGAGAAGCCGATGAGCCACAACATGTTCGAAGGCCGGCAATGTGTGGCGGCGGCGGAGAAGTACGGGCGCGTGGTGCAGCATGGGACGCAGCAGCGGAGCAGTGGCGGACGCGCTGCCCAGATCGCTGCCATTCAGTCAGGCAAATACGGCAAGCTGTTGGTTTCCAAGGGCTACTGCTGCAAACCAAGATGGAGCATCGGCTTCAAATCGATCAAGCCGGCCCCAGATCATCTGGATTTCAACCTCTGGCTCGGGCCGGCACGCGAGCAGCCGTTCCACGCCAACCTGGTGCATTACAATTGGCATTGGTTCTGGGACACGGGCAACGGCGACACGGGCAACCAGGGCGTGCACGAAATGGATGTCGCGCGGTGGGCGATCAAAGGGAGTACGCTGCCCAATCGTGTTTGGAGCCTTGGGGGCCGCTTTGCCCCTGGCGAAAAAGACCTGCAAGACCAGGGCGAGACGCCCAATATGCAACTGGCTGTCTATGAGTATGGCGACGTCTTGCTGGTATTTGAAACGCGAGGACTGGTCGACAATAAACGATACCCCAATGCGCCGAAGCGCAACGTCAGCAACGAATACTACACGACCGAAGGCAAGATCGTCGGCAGCACATTCTATCCCAAAGAGGGCGGAGATCCGGTGCCGGTCAAAGGTGAAGCAGCTCACGTGACACCCGGCGGCGCGTTCGGTTCGTTCATCGCGGCGGTTCGCAGCCGCGACCCCAAGGATCAGAATGCCAACGCCGAAGTCGCGCATTATTCGAGCGCATTGTGCCACCTGGCGAATATCTCGTTCCGCCTGGGTGAACCCGCTCGATTCGACAAGCAGGCTCAAGCGATCGGCGACAACAAGGTCGTGGTCGACGCCTTCCAGACCGTCAAGGAAAATCTCCAAGCGGTCGATATCGATCTGGCCGAAACGACCTACACGCTGGGCCGTACGCTGGAATTGAATCCCAAGACGGAAAAGTTCATTGGCGACGACGAGGCCAACCGGCTGCTGACGCGAGAGTATCGCAAACCGTTCGAAGTGCCGACCATCGCGTAGCCGCGTGCGGTTGTGTCCAGACTACCGGACGGCGTTGACGACTGGTGCCGGACGCGTGGCCACACGGGACGGCGCCATACGGGCCGGCGCATCGACAACCGGTGCCGGTCGCGGGACGCTCCGCGCAGGGGCATTCACCACTGGGGCGGGAACCACACGCGAGGCAACCCGGTGTGGGCCCAGCGCCACGCCGATCCAGCCATCTTCAATCACGAACTGGTTCACGTTCAAGTCGGCAATGGCCGGATTCTTCGCCAGCTTGCTGTTAATGACGTTGAACGGCTGGTTCTTTGAGAGGGTGCGGCTAAAAATGGTTCGCAGCACGATCTGATCACCAAAACTTAAACGCTTGCCGATCAAGCGAACGACGCCATCTCGAACGAGATTGGCGCGCAAGTCCGTCGAGTCGGGAATGTATTCCGCGCGAACCTCGAAATTCTCCCAGGCGTTGCGGCGATTCTTAAGTTCGGCAATCTGAATTGACAGCGTCAGCTTTCCGTCTTCACAGTGCACGCGGACGGGATCTGTTTTTGCAAACTGCAGCGTGATATTCTCGGGGATGTCATCAGGGACTTGCAGGTCCGAGCGATCAAATGCATCGGCCAGATCGCGATACAGCTGGCGGAGCTTGGTGCGGCGGCCGTCCAAAGCGAGCTGTTCGAGCGTATTGTTGAGCATGGTTTCGTGGACCTGGACGCTCAACATGCTGTCCGACGGTGCCTGGGGTCGCGGGGTAAAAGCGCCCAGGTGATCGTCGGCCGCCAAACGGTAGCGGGCGATCAAGCGATCCTTGGTCGTACGCATTTCCACGGCGTTGGGCCGCAAGTCGAGTTTTTCGAGCGGTGTGACGATCTTTCTCTCGATTTTGGCCTGGGCCTCCTCGAGTTGCGTCTGGACTTCGGAGTCAAGCCGCTCACGCATCCGGGTCTCGAGTCGTGTTTCCGAAACCCACTGCGCCATTTCGGTCTGATCGTCATGCTGCTGACGGGCGATTCCTCGAGCGACCCAGCCGATGACCGGGAGCGAGTCGAACAGCGTCCGAAAGCCGGTCAACTCCGAATTCATATTGGCTTCCGCTTCGGCGTCGGAGACGACGATCCCACGGCGGTCAATTTGAAACAAGGTGCGTGCCTGATAGCGTGAATAACCGTCATTGAAGAAGGTGGCCGGGCCGCGGGTTGCCGCGGTTCGCGACTCGACTTCCCCCTCGACTTCCAAGCCGAAACGCCACCGTTGCGGGTCGGGGATCAACACGGTTCGCATGTGGGCGGACGCTTGGGCGTTGCCCAAAACCTGCGCTCCAATAATCTCTTCGTTGACCTCCTCTTCAAACACCTCCTGCTGAGGCAATAGTCGGTTCAAGAGATCGTCGCGAACCGCGACACGAATATTGGCGTTGCGATAGTGCTTGTCCAATCGTTCGGCCAACTCCGCAATCCCCGCGTCAGGGGACCATCGGATCGCCTGGTAGGCGTTCGCGATTCGATGCGCGACGGCCGCGCTTGGGGACTGCTCGTATTGTTCAATATCGTTCAGGAGTTGCGGGTAGGCGATCGGCTGGATGACCCAGCGGCGGAGTTCGGCCTCCAGGTCGGAGAAGGGAGGGGCTTGCAAAATGGTCCGTTGCTTCGAAGTCAACTTCGGCGACGTCATTCGCGTCAGAACATCGTGGGCGAGTGTGGCACGCATGTCCATGCTCGCGTTCCGCAAGTAGTCATGGATGGCGTCGAGCCGCAGGTACTCACGCCAAGCCTCGCCGTTGGCGCTGCGAGCGATTCTGGCTTGGACTTTGGCCAATCGAACCTGGGCGGCCTGATTGGAGATGTTGCGGTGCGGTGGTGCGTCGCTGGTGGCGATCTGATGGACTTGGCGCCAGATCAGTTCGCGACGCACCGTCGCGTACCCGGCACGCGTGATTTTGCGACGCAACTCAGGTGTCGGTGCGGTCCGAGCCAGCACAATACCCTGTTTGGCAACGTTGCTCAGATCATTCAACAGGGTGGACATCTCGGGCGCAGCGAGCGAATTCTGGCGATCAATCGCGTCGAGCGTGGCGATGGCACCGGTGGCCCAGGCCCGGGTCTCGTCAAGGCGCTGCAGCACCCGAAACTGATCGATCAGGGCGGCGGCACGTGGCCAACTTAGAGGTGTCTTCGGAAACGCGACGGTGCGCTCTCGCGGGGCTGGCGAATCCGCAACGGAAGAGGACGAAACAGCAACCACGCGTTTGGGAAGTGTGAACGCGTGGCTGGTAGTCGGCGGCGTAACACGCGGCTGGTCAGGTACCTTCACCGGAACCTGAATGCGGTCCGCCACGGGCGGCGCGGCAACCGCATGTTGACGGGGGGCAGCAAATCCGGACAGTTCGACCGGTGCGGGGCCGAGGTTACCGTGGAAAGCCTGCACTGGCGACACGGCCGTTGCGGTCGCAGGCGGCGCGTGCCGGACGCGGCTGGGCGGTGGGAACACCCCGATCAAGCTGCTTGGCTTCGGTTCACTGGCCAATGCCGATTGGCCAGTCGGCACCAAGTTCGCGCTCTTTGGCAGGTGCTGCGGAGGGGGCGATGCCAACTGAACGCGAGGCACCGCCGCGCGGTTGGCCGGTCGTAACGTGGTGACGTTACGCCAGGTGATCGGTGCCAGCAGGGTCAACACAAACAAGCACGCAACCGCACCGATGTAGGGCCAAATCGGGACTGAATATTTGGCTTTCCGCATTCTCTACCTCGTTCCAGGTACCAAGATTCGCAAGCTGAGTGGTCGCTCGTGCAACACCACAGCTCATCAGAAAGGATCGGTAACAACGGGGCAGAGAATGGCATTAGATTTTCCAAACCAAACGATTAAGCCACGGCAGCCAGTCAGTTTAGGGGTGCCGCGTTCGGGTTGTATGGATTGTCGGGATTCGGCGGGAGGGACGCGTCATTCCGAGGGAGCGCGATCGGGCTCGCACAACACGGTATCGTCATGTTCGTAGCCAGGCGCGCAGCAACAGATAAATTTCAGGATGCCCACTCCAGAGTTGGTGATCTGGTGCTCTTCCCCCGGTGGGATCGCGATGGCATCGCCAGGGCCGACGGCGCGCGATTCCTGGCCAATGCGCATCGTGCCGCTGCCCGCCAGGATGTAGTAGATTTCCTCCGTTTTCGGATGGAAGTGCGAGGTTGTTTGAGCGCCCTCGGGCAAGCGGGCCTCCGCCAAACTCTGGTTCCGGATGCTGGAATTACGGTGGGCGAGCAACTCGCGAATTTCCGAACCGTCCTTGGTGGTGAAAGGCTCCGCGTTGGCGATGTTGTGAATGTCCATGCGTGTTCCGTGCGCTGATTCTAAGTAATGCTCTAGTAACGATTAACGGTATGGTGTTGGGTGGCGATGGCACCGCGTTGTCAACATGTCTCGCGAAATTCCAATAAGGACAGGACTGCCGGCGGGTATGCGCGAATGTCCCAGTCGGCAACGGGCAGTTGTTGCGTGTCAAAGCGGCCAT
>JAUIHJ010000434.1 GCA_030432015.1 bacterium | reverse complement strand
AACGGCGGTGTGAAAGCTCGACTGGGGGAGCGTCGCGCCGCAGCGGGGCTCAGCCGGTACCGTCGAGCCGCCCGCAGACGCGGTATCCCGGACCTCGATGAAGGCCAGCTGACCGAACAACTTCGCCGTCGACTTGCGGCCCGCCGCGGTCATCGATGGCCCAAAGCCAAGGGTGACCTGCATCTCTTCCTGGCCTATGCCAACTCCAATTGGGAAGCCATTCTGCCGAGCGGACTGGCGCCGTTCGGCAAGGTCACCGAGTTTGAATGGCGTTCGCGCGGATTCGACGATCGGCACGGCAACTGGTTGCAGCAGCGCGACGCGATGGGCACCAGCATGCTCGCAGCATTTCATGAAGCCCATCGCCGACAACCGATCGACGCGGTCGTTGGTTACCTCTCAGGCTACAACACAAACCCGCGCACATTACAGTCGATGGCAGCCGCAGGGGCCGCGATCTTCAACTTCTGCTGGGATGATAAGGTCGCGTTTCCGGGGGCCAAGGTGGACGGACGATTTCGCTCGCCGGCCGCTCTGGCGCACGCGGTGGACCTGAATCTGACCAACGCGCCGAGTTCAGTCGTGAAATACGCCGTTCACGGCGGGCTAGCCGCCTTCTGGCCGGAGGCCGCGCACCCGGACGTTCATCGCCCGTATACGCGTGAATTCGAATTCGACGTGAGCTTCGTCGGTGCCCGATACGGTTGGCGTCCGACGTTTATCCAGCAGCTCGAACGTCGAGGAATTCACGTCGAATGTTTCGGTAAGGGCTGGCCGAACGGTCCGCTGAGCGACGAGGAGATGATCCAATTGTACTCAAGGAGCCGGATCAATCTCGGCTTCGGCGGTATCGGGTATTCTCGAAAGCTCACCTGCTTGAAGGGCCGCGACTTTGAAGTTCCCCTCAGTGGCGGCCTCTACCTGACACAAGACAATCCGGAATTGGACCTGGTCTTTGACGTGGGCCGCGACATCGTGACGTACCGCACCGCACACGACTGCGCCATGACCATTCGCCATCTGCTCTCCGATCCCGAAGACGCGGAAGCGATTCGGCAGGCAGGTCGAGCACGTTGCTTGCGCGAGCACACTTACGAAGCGCGGTGGACGGAAGTGCTGACACGTGCGGGTCTCATGGCGGACCCCATGGGACACCCAGAAGACAAGCCAGATCATTGCGCCTCCGCGATTGGCGAAGGGGGATAAGATGGCCAGCAAACTCCACATCCTTTACGTCGGACCTCTCTACCAGGGTTCAACCTGCCTGCAGCGGATGCGGTCGCTGCAAACGTTGGAGCATCGCGTCGTGGCTGTGAATACGACCACACCGGCGGTTCGTCAGCGGCAACGCCGGTTGGGATACCGCATTCGCAGAAAGCTCATCGGACCGGGCGACCTCGCCGGCGCGAACCGGCAGATCGTGCAGAAGTGCGAGCGGGAGCGTTTTGACGTCCTCTGGATCGACAAGGGTTTGACGATCCGGCGGGAAACGTTGGCAGCCGTTCGAGCGGTCCAGCCCGAGTGTCGCATCGTCGGATATTCTCCGGACGACATGTTCCCATCCCACAATCAGTCGCCGCAGTTTCTGGGCCACCTCCCGTTGTACGACATCTTCTTCACGACCAAATCGTATGGTGTGGCGGAGCTTGCGGAACTTGGTTGTCGCTGCGTCGAATTTGTGGGAAATGCATACGACCCAGAAACGCATCGAGCTATCGCAGTCACTCCCACAGACCGCGCACACTATGGAGGCCCGGTCGGATTCGTTGGCGCCTTCGAGATGGCCCGGGCAACCTCCATGCATCACATCGCTTCGCACGGCGTCCCTGTTCGAATCTGGGGTCCCGATTGGAATCGGTGTCACCTCCGCAACGATAACCTGCTCGTCGAACGACGCAGCATCTGGGCGGACGAATACGTCAAAGCGGTGCGGTGTTTTGAGATCAACCTCTGCTTTCTTCGCAAGATCAACCGCGATCTGCAAACAACACGGAGCATCGAGATCCCCGCCTGTGGCGGCTTCATGCTGGCCGAGCGGACCGACGAGCATCAATCACTTTTCGTCGAAGGTAAAGAGGCAGAATTTTTTGGCACCGACGACGAACTCGTCGAGAAAGTCAAGTATTACCTACAGCACAGCGCGCTGCGGCAACGGATTGCCGAAGCGGGACGGCAGCGATGTCAAGCCAGCGGATACAGCAACGGCGATCGCCTGCGGTCGATGCTGGAGATGGTGAATTCGCTAGCGGTCGCCCAATAACCGACGACACTGCAGCCGACGACGCTGTAATAAACGACGCTGTAACCGACACGGCACAACGGACACGGCAATTACTTCAATTCCATCTTCGATTCACGCCTCGCACCGGCACCATCATGGCTCGACAACGCACGTCCGGAGACGCCTGGAAAGCCGCTTGCCGCCCGCTCCGGCAACTGGCGATCGCGCTGTTTGTGCTGGTCGTTGGATACTTGGCGTGTGGCGTTGCAGGTAAAAATTCCCAGGATGCTCCGATCAACTGTATCGGGCCTCTGTTCCTGCTGGCAGCCTGCCTGCGGACGGCGTGGTGCATTTGCAAGGCCGAACCGATGGCCTGCTGGACGCCCGTTCCCTGGTTCCTGGCGGCGTCGTCTGCCTATTTCGGGCTGGGGCCTCTGATCTACGTCTTCGGCCAAGATGAAGCGATTCGGCATCTCGACCGGGTTCCCCTGCTGTCCGACGACCTCTGGCGCACCAATCTGCTCAACGCCACCGGGCTGTTGGTGATCTGTAGCATCTTCCTGCTGGGACTCGCGTTGTCCAAGTCGACCGGCTGGTCCGACACTCTGAAGGGGACCACGATCTCTCCGCCGCATTCCGAAGCGAAAGCGGCGACGCTGATGTTCCTTGCGATCGGGCTACCGGTCAAATACTTCATCGCACTTCCTTACGAATTCGGTCTGCTCCAAGGGATGCTGCCAGGCAGCGTCTATGCATTGGAAAGTTTCACGACACTTGCCGTGCTGACAACGGCCTACCTATCGCGTTCTTCGAAGTCCTGGCGGCCCCTTTTTTACTGCCTGTTTTCGCTCGAAATCGCAGTCGGCCTGGCCCGCTTCAGCAAACAGGCGTTTCTGGTCGTCTTGATCTTATCGGCGTTGGGCCGCTTTCTGGCATCACGAAACCGTTCCGAACTGGGGCTCTCGGTGGTCGTCGTCGCGATAACCTATATCGCCCTGACGCCAATGGTCACCTGGAGTCGGATCGAACTGATCGATCGGGTCGGCAATTTCTACGAAGCACCACTGAGCTTACGATTTCAAGTGGCCGGAGACGCCGTGGGGGAATTGCGCCATGGCACGCTGAGCGACGGACAGATCGCGCAAGCGTGGTGGCAACGCTTGTGCTACGCCAACACACAGGCCTTGGTGATGCGCCGTTACGACGCGGGCCACGCCTCCGATTCGCTGTCGCTGGCCGTCTACTCGTTCGTGCCACGGGCCCTTTGGCCGGGCAAACCGAACATGACTCGCATCGGCGTCGAAGTGACTGAACTCGCCTACGGGCATCGTGGCGGATCGACCGGCGTGGGCGTCTTCGCGGAAGCCTATTGGAACGCTGGCTGGGCGGGTGTCGTGGGAGTCGGTGTTTATATCGGGCTGCTCTTTTCCTTGATCTCACGATTCTCGCTGCGGACCATGCAACGCGGCCAATGGCTCTATCTGCCCTGCATCTTCATCGGCATCAAGATGGGTTTTCGATTGGACGGCTGGTTCGCCGCAGATTTCGTAGGGACCGTCTTCATTGGCGCCATGTACGCCGGCATCATTTCGATCTGGCTGGGCCGACGCAGCCAACCGCAAAGCCGACCGACGCACGTTGCCATGGCGTCTGTCAGCCCCCCGCCTCGACAAATGCTCGATTCCGCTCACCGGGTGAGGATGTCGTCCTAGCATGGCCCAACAACGCATTCTGGTATATCGCATCGGCAATCTCGGCGACTCATTGATCGCCCTGCCGGCACTCTGGTTCGTCCGCGAGTACTACCGCGGCGCGCACGTGACCCTGCTCTGCAATCGGTCGTCGAACCGGCGTGAATTGGCAGCCAGCGATGTCTTTCGCGACACGCGCCTCTTTGACGACGTTCTGCACTACGGCGGCCCTCTGGCGGACCTTCCCCTGGGTGGAAAGGCACTCGACTACGCGCGGTTGCTCGCCGCGATTCGTCGAGGACGATTCGACAAACTGGTTTACCTGCCACCAAGCCGCCGCACCGCCGCTGAAATCGCTCGGGACAAGAAGTTCTTTCGTCTGGCTGGAATCCGGGACCTGGTTGGATTCGACGACGTGCCGGCCGCCACGTCCGTGACATCGAGCGCCAAGCCGCTGGCCACGCAGCCACGCGAAGCACAATCCTTGCTTGACCGGCTGACGGCGTCCGGGCTGCCGGTGCCACCGCTGGAAGCGTGTCGAATCGACCTCGAAGTCCAACCGAGCGTCAGGCGGTCGTTCGGCAACTGGGTGGCGCGGCAAACCAACGACGGTGGACGACCGTGGATCGCGCTGGGAATCGGTACGAAGATGCCAGCCAAGCAATGGCCCGCGGATCGCTTTGCTCGCGTGGTCGCAAAATTGATTGAGGAATTCGACGTCTGGCCGATGATCTTCGGCGGGTCGGAAGACCGGGCGCAGGCCGAAGCGTTGCTGGCAGCCTGGGGACGAGGTGCAGCCGCCGCCGGTGAATTAACACTTGGCGAGGCGAGCGTGGCGTTGGAACATTGCGATCTGTACCTGGGGAATGATACCGGCACAATGCATATGGCGGCAGCCGCCGGCGTCCGCTGCGTCGCCATCTTCTCCGCGCGGGACTGGCCCGGTAAATGGTATCCGTGCGGGTCGGGTCACGTCATCCTGCGGAAGTCCGTCAGCTGTGAGGGCTGCTTGCTGGTCGAATGCGTCGAGCATGCAAATCAGTGTCTGACGCAGATCTCCGTCGACGAGGCCTATCAGGCGTGTCGTCGTGCGCTGCAAGAGGGCCGCCACCAGCGGCGTGATCACGGTGGCTCATTACCGCCGTCAAACCGACGCCACACGGCCCATGCGAGCGTACGAGGGTGAGATGGATCGACCGACGATACTAACTTGCTGTGACTATTTCCTGCCGGGCTACAAAGCCGGAGGTCCCATCACAACGCTCGGCAACCTGACAGCCAATTTGGGGACCGAGTTCCATTTCAAGGTGATCACGCGAGACCGCGATCTAGGGGACGCTACCCCGTATCCGAATGTGACCACCGGCGTCTGGACGCAGCAATTCGGCGGGGACGTATACTACCTGCCCAATCACCGCTGGTCCCCCGTGACGCTGGCGGGTGTGATCCGCGAAACCGACTACGACGTGCTGTATCTGAACAGCTTGTTTTCGCCCAGATTCTCGGCGTTCCCCCTCCTTCTACGTCGCCTGGGCTGGCTGCCGCAACGCCCCGTTGTGGTGGCGCCTCGGGGTGAATGTGCCGCCGGTGCGCTGTCGCTCAAAAGGCGCAGAAAGCAGATCTTCCTCCAGGCCGCTCGCCTGCTGGCCTTGCACCAGGATGTGCTGTGGCAGGCGGTAAGCCCCCACGAACGGGACGACATTTGTCGTCAGATGGGCGATCGCGCGCGGGTCGCGCTGGCCGGCAACCTCGCGCGGCAAGAGACTCACGCAGCGACCACCGAAGTCTGCCCCAAGCAGATCGGCGAAGTTCGCCTGATTTGCCTTGGCAGAATCAGCGCCGTCAAAAACACGGCGGAAGCGCTCCGCACATTGAATCATGATTTTCGCGGAAAAATCTCCATCGACGTTGTGGGCCCGCAAGAGGACGAAGCCTACTGGAACGAATGCCAGAACACCGCCCGGCGCCTACCAGGTCAAATCACGGTGCGGTTTCTCGGCCCCGTGCCGGCGCCGGAGATCCCCAACCTTCTTCAAAACTACCATCTCCTCTTTTCACCCACGCGGGGTGAGAACTTCGGGCACGCGATTCTGGAAGCCCTGCTGTGCGGCTGCCCGGTATTGATCAGCGATCGCACGCCATGGCGCAACTTGCAATCGGCGCAGGCCGGTTGGGACATTGCGCTGGACGGCCACGCAGCTTTCCGAACCGTCATTCAGGCGGTCCTGGATATGGACGAGCAACAATTCTCGGGCTGGCGGAAGGGCGCTCGGCAGTTCGCCGCCAGCCACTTTTCCAAAGACCACGTCAAAGAGCAGAATCGACAGCTCTTCTATCGAACGCTCGGTTCTCCAACGCCCAGACCGCTCGCGGCCTGATGCCGCTCGCCGTACCAGCCAGCAAGGAATACATCATGGACTACAACGCCGCATCGATTCCGTTCAAGATTCGCAAAGTCTTGCGTTACGGTCGCATGTACGGATGGCGCAGAACTTGGGCCAAGGTACAGGCCCACCGACACAAGGACCGCCAGTACAACGTTTTGCCGGCCAGTCATGACAACTTCAAATCGCATCAGCAAGTTGGACTGATTGGCTGTGGCAACTATGCGTTTGCCAACATCGCTTACTTTCTGACGCGTGCCCACGGGTCGGTGATTGGCGGATGCATGGACAAGAATCCACATCGCGCCGCTTCCCTGGCACAGCACTACGGCGCGCCGCTACACACGACCGACGTCGAGCCACTGCTGGAAAACGATCACATTCGCCTGCTGTACATTGCTTCGAACCACGCGTCGCACGCGGAGTATGCGATTCAAGGACTGGAACATGGCAAAGATGTCTATATCGAGAAGCCCCACGTCGTGGACG
The DNA here is from genome assembly GCA_030432015.1 of bacterium. GTDB lineage: Bacteria > Planctomycetota > Planctomycetia > Pirellulales > Pirellulaceae > ARS98. Next base: position 478 of record JAUIHJ010000434.1, on the reverse strand, counting down.
ACGACCAATTGCATCGCCTGACTCGGGCCATGCAGAATTCACAAGGACGGGTCTTTCTGGGCTTCAATCGACCGAAGAGCCCCTTGGGGCGCCGACTACGCCATGCCCTGGAACAGGAAACGGGGCCCGGCGTATACAACTGGTTCGTGGCAGGCCACGAGATTGACCCCGACCACTGGTATTTTCATCCTCGCGAAGGTGGCCGCGTACTGGGCAACCTCTGCCACTGGACAGACTTTCTCTATGTGCTGACGGGGGCGCAGGCGTTTCCGGTCCAGATTACACCGGTCAGTGCCCAAGCAAGTGACGTCGACATTGCCGTGAATTATGTTTTCGGTGACGGTTCGATCGGCGTGATCACCTTTTCCGCCAAGGGACACACATTCGACGGCGTCCGCGAACGGTTCAGCGCGCACCGCGGAAATTGCCTGGCGGTGCTGGATGACTTTGCGAACCTCACGGTGGAGGTCATTAGTCG
>JAUIHJ010000433.1 GCA_030432015.1 bacterium | reverse complement strand
GAAGTTACGACAGACACTCGTCACAAAACCAAAGCATAAACAACAATGCTCAGCAGCAGAACATTGGCAGCACCGTCCATGGCTACGAGTTTAACTCGACCGCTCCCGAATGCGGTGAGTTTCTTGAGAAAGTCAACAAAATCTCCTTGGTCAACCACGAATTGTAGGGAATGAAAGTGACGTTCAGGCGGACATTGCCGCGGGAGATCGCGGAGCGTCCCAACTCACACATCACCCCCAGTATCAGGGGTCGAATCCAGGACCTGCGGACCAGGCGCTACGGGATCCACGTCAATCGCTGCGATCAGCTTGGCGTCCTGATGCGGAAAAACGGTTCGTAAATCAAGGAGCAATCGATCCTGGCACACCCGACCAAAGACGGCAGGAAACCCATTTCGAAGCCGGGCTGCGAATTCGCCCACGCTGCCGGTGCTCGGTGTCAGGGCTACGCAGCAGGTCTTGATCTGTTGCGTGGGGACGGACCCTCCGCCAAGGTAGGTCACGTCCTCGATCGGCTCGGCGGTGGCAACCGCCTTACATTCCGCCAATTGCGGCGCCAGACGCCCAGCGCGGAGTCGCAGATTCTCGATGGGCGTGCTGATCAGGGCCAGCAGTGGAATGGTCTGCTCCACAGTATCCGGGTCGCGGTACAGGCGGAGCGTCGCCGCCAGCGCGGCCAAGGTCAGCTTGTCCACCCGCATGGCGCGCATCATCGGATGCTTCGCGATCTTGCTGATGACCGCCCGTTTCCCCACGATGATTCCGCATTGCGGACCGCCCATCAACTTGTCCCCGCTAAACAGCACAGCGTCGGCACCCGCCTTGATACTTTCCGCCGCGATCGGCTCATCGTTGATGCCGAACTTGGATAGGTCGAACAATGCCCCCGAACCAATGTCGTCAATGACAGGTAGCTTATATTTTCGACCCAGCGCCACCAGTTCGGCGGTCGCCACGTCTTCGGTAAACCCAACCACGCGATAGTTGCTCGTATGCACATTCATCAATGCCGCGGTCTCTTCGCCGATCGCCTGCTCGTAATCCGACAGCCGTGTCTTGTTGGTTGTCCCAACCTCGTGCAATCGCGCGCCGCTGGCAGTCATCACGTCGGGTAGGCGGTAACTGCCTCCAATTTCGATCAGTTGACCACGCGAGACGATCACTTCACGACCGTTTCCCAGAGCGGTCAGCGTCAGCAGCGTCGCAGCCGCATTGTTGTTGGTGACCACCGCCGCTTCGGCGCCGGTTATTTGGGTCAGCAAGTTCTCGACGGCCAGCACGCGCTGCGACCGTTCGCCCGTGGCCAGATCGACCTCCACGCTGGCGTATCCGGCCGCAACTTCGCTCATCGCCTGAATCGCCTCGCCTGCCAACGGTGCTCGGCCCAGGCCGGTATGCAACAGGATCCCGGTCGCATTGATGACCGGTCGCAACGACGGAGTTTCGTCCTTCACGATCCACTCGGCGATTCGCTCGGCCAATTCGGCTGCCGTGGGGACCTTGATTTCCGAGGCGGCATGCTGAACGTCCTGGCGAAAGTCGCGTAAGAATGTCCTTACCCCGGACACCACCACGCTGTGGCTGACCTGATCGACCATCTCCCGCAAGGGGGGGCTCTCCAGGAGTTCGTTAACAGACGGAATGTTTCGAAATGGGTTTTGCATGGCGTTTGGTCGGTCTTTGTTAGATGAGTTCGTGCTTTGCTGGGCAACGCCACGTTGTGGTGTATTACGTTGCCCTACCACCGTTTCCGGCCCTCAACGCGGTTGGTGCGGCACGCGCCGCGAGTCGCGTACTGGACATATTCGTCATGGCTGGCCGTCTGGCTGGTTCCTACTTTGCCTCCGCCAAGACGCGAACGTCACCTTGGCGTTTCGTAAACCCGATTCGATCGAAATACTCGCACAGCGGTACGGCATATTTTCGTGTCGTCTCCAGGATTTCTCGAATCTCGCTCAGGGTCAAGCCTTTGCCGCCGGCCATGGCTTCACCGAGCCGTTGCCGAATGTTGGTTTCGACCTCCGCATGCAAGTACAGCTCGCTGTTCAATTCCACGAGATCACCATTGGCCGCGGCCAATTCCAAGAGTTGGCCTACGGCAGCCTGATTTCGAGTGGCCTGCTCCTGGCATTCCTTCAGTGAAGGGGCCCGAATCCCGGCATCTCGGAACTTTTCGACCAGCTCATTCAATAGTTTCTGTTCATTCTGCGAGAGTTTGGGCCCCCGCCCGACGAGCGCAATGCCGTTGGCGCCGAACTTGAGTCGCTGATCGCCAACCATGAGTTTCAGACACGCCTGCAAGATCGACTCGTCAAGGTAACGAAACCGATTGGCGACCACGGCCCGATCGAACACCGTCCGCAACGGAAACTCGTCGTGCAACTGGTCGAGCACCACCGCGATGCGATCACATAGCTGCCTCAACACCTGGCGATGGACGTGCAAGTTCCTCGTCGGCGAGACGCGGATTTCACAAAGTTCACCCTGTTCGCGCAACGCGGCCATCGCGACATCACCGGCCTCAATCCCCGCCGTTCGCGCCAGGTCACTCGGCTTCCAATCGCGCAGGCCGGAAAAATACAAGGCGGCGGAAGCCCGCTCCAGTGGCTCACCGGACTTGGACTTGCGCAGCATCTCAAGGATCTCGTCGGTTGGCTTTCGGATCCGCTCGGCGTCGGGGTCCACAACCCGACCACCTCCTACGGTGATCACCGGCGACTCGCTGCGAATCACCAGCGGCTGGCCCCAAACCGTAACCGTCGGCTCACTGAGAAACAGTTGTGCGAACGCCGTGTCCCCCGGCTGAAGTAGCTCGGTGTCGAGCAGCCGGATCGTCGTCAACAGTTCGGCGGTCCCCACGTGCAACCGAACACGTGCACGGTTCTTCAGGGGCCGAGGAGCGGATTCGAGCAACGAGACCTCGACCGTGATCAACCGGCTCGGCACCAAGTGACCGGCCGCACACAGCTCTTGACCACGGCGAATCTGGTCGTGGTGGACACCGCCGAGATTGATTGCTGCCCGTTGCCCACGATGAATATCTTCGACCCCTCGGTCGTGGTTGTGGATCCCTCGCACACGTGCTTTGACGGCGCCCGGCTCGATCATTAGTTCTTCGCCCACGGCGACGTGCCCACTGCTCACGCTTCCGGTTACCACCGTTCCGTGGCCGGCAATGGAAAACGTGCGATCGATGGCCATTCGAAAAGGACCCTGGGCGCGGGCCATCCGACCGCTCGCCGCGACCCGTTGGGCGGCCTCCAGCAAATGTGACTTGAGTTCGTCCAGACCTTCGCCCGTCATGGTGCTCGTCCGAACGATCGGCGCCCGACCAAGGAACGAGTCTGCGACCAAGCTGCGAATCTCCTCCTCCACCAGTTCGGCCCAGCCCGGATCGACCAGATCGGACTTGGTCAGCGCAATCACGCCGAATTCCAGATCCAGGAGTCGCAGGATCTCCAGATGTTCCAGCGTCTGCGGCTTGACCGAGTCATCCGCCGCGACCACCAGCAACGCAATGTCCATGCCAGTGGCGCCTGCGAGCATGTTCCGAACGAATCGCTCGTGGCCAGGGACGTCGACAATCCCCAGGCGAAAGTCCTCCAGCAATAGCTCGGCAAAACCCAGTTCGATGGTAATCCCGCGGCGTTTCTCTTCCGGCAGCCGATCGGGATCAACTCCTGTCAGCGCGCGAATCAGGGTCGATTTTCCGTGATCGATGTGGCCAGCGGTGCCAAGAATGAGGTCCGACGTCATGAGGGCCTATTCTACTGCCCTCGGTAACCACTGCGGTAGATGGGGCTCGCCGTCGAGGGCTCTCGTGGTTTTCAAACCGAACGGTCTGTAACCTGAAGCCGGAGAAGTCTGCAAACCCGACGCCGGAGTGGTTCGGTGTTGCACGATCTAGCCGCGCAGCGGCGGCAGGAGTTTGACGACGCCAAGACGCCTTCCGCCACTTTTCGGCTCCTGATTGGCCCGACGGCATCTCTCTGGGATCGGCACCCCAGGCTACCTGCTGACCTGCGTGCGGCATTCGCGAATGCGCAACCTCAAAACTGACGCATCGGATCCTGGTTGGCGGTGAAGATTCGAGTGGAATGACCGAACGGTCCTGCTGGCGCACCGTCGAACTTTAGACGCATTCAAGGTCGCGGCTACACGCAACTCGCCTCGAGCACCGCGTCGTCGAGGGCCTTTTTGTGGGGGCAGCCGTGATTTTCCCACCAATCTCGCGCCGCGTCCCGCGACCACCCGTCCTGGCCGGAATCCACACAGGCAGCCAAGGCGTCACGCAAGGAAGCGGCATCCTGAAAGCGATCTTCCGGCTTCTTCTCCAGGCACCGCAGCACCACGGCGTTCAATTCGGCAGGCACGGCGGAGGCAGCCGTCAGCAGCGAATCTGGCGTCTCACTCATGTGGGCCGCCAGCACACGCATTGGATTGCTTTCGTTAAACGGAGGGGCTCCGGAGAGCATAAAATAGGCGACCGCTCCCAGCGCATAGATGTCGCTGCGGGCATCCGGTGGACGGTCTCCAAATGCCTGTTCCGGCGACATGAACAACGGCGAGCCGGTGATGGTGCCCTCCTGCGTGAGTTGTGCATCTTCGCCGACCTCGACAAGCGGCTTGGCAAGTCCGAAATCCAACAACTTCGCGACATCGTAGATCCCACCTCGGTGCGCGGCAAAGATGTTGCCGGGCTTGAGGTCCCGATGAATCAACTTGCCTTGATGTGCCTCCTCCAGGGCGTCACAGATTTGCGCTAACAAGTAGACCACCCGAGATGGTGGCATCGGTCCGTGCATCTCCACCAACTCGCCCAAATTCATTCCAGGCAAATACTCCATGACATAGTAGAAGGTGCCATCGTCGGCGCGACCGTAGTCGAAAATTTCGACCGTATTCCAGTGCGTCAGTTTCGCTGTCGCTTTAACCTCCCGCTCGAATCGCGCCAACACCTTGGAATCGCCCGCTTTCTCGCGCCGGATGAGCTTGATCGCGCAGGGCCGCTTCAAGAGCACATGCTCGGCCAGAAAGACCTCCCCCATCCCGCCCACACCAATCTGTTGTTTGAGACGGTATTGGCCGAGTTGCTTGGCTTCAAATACCTGGCGCCGCAACATGCCGATCGTGTGGACACCCCACACCGCGATCGCCGCACTTAATGAGATCAACATCGCAACTTCGAATATGTACCCGTGGAAGTCCGGTTTTTCGGTGATCACCGCGCGAAATTCCGGCGACCCAAACCAGAATCCGGCCAGCAACAGCAGCGGACCCAGCGTCATCGCGCCAATCACAACGGCAGCGCGTCGCCAAGAGTTGGGGACAAACAACGCGTAGGTGAAGATCAGCAGCAACCACATCGGCGATATCGACCGCAGGTAGCCTGCGCGGGTAGACTCCAACAGCATCGACCAGCTCAAGAATAAAAAGAACACAGCCGAGCCGCCGAATACCAGCACTTCCGCCACCCGAACGTAGCGACGAATTGTCGGACATTGCGTGCAGAGGCGCAGGCCAATGATCCCCGTCAAACCGGTCACCGTGGCATGCGCAGCGAGTAGCGCCCAATCGAGCCCCGAATGAAATTGGTCGAGCAAGAACAGGCTGCGAATCAGAAACGTCAGGAAGGCGCTAAACAGCAACAGCGATGCCACACGCAAGCGATCGCGCAGCAAATCATTGGTCTCGGCCGTCAGTTCGGGCGCACTCCCCTGCACGAGCGCAACGGCGCGATGCGAGGCGGCAGCCGGCGTGGCTGCGGGTGTGAAGGAGGCCGAATCAAGCGTGGGGTCAAGCGATGTCGCCAACTTCGAAGTTTCCAAGGTGTCCCCCTTGTAGCATCAGCACATTCTTGGGCAGAAAATCTTTCCCTGCCGCGAATCATCAGGCAGCAAATGAATCGCAATGTTACTACAGTTTGATCCTCTCGTTGCAAGAAATACAAGAAGGCACGAAATCTGGAGATCCAAGTTCGTGCCTTGCTGCTTGATGACCGCCGCACCGACGGATGTTGAACCCGAACGCCGCACCAGGCTGGCACGCCGTAAGTGCAAGCAGGAACACACCGCTCGACAGGCCACCGTCGCGGCGCACTACCTGCTGCAACCTGCAACCTGCAACCTGCTACCTGCAACCTGCAACCTGCTACCTGCTACCTGCTACCTGCTACTAATAGTACTTGGGACGATCCAGCTTGAGGAAGTCTGTAGCGCTGTTGACCTCTTTCTTTTCTTCGGTCGCCGGTTTGGATTTCGACCACGGAAAGGTAAACCCGCTGCTGGTGGATGCTTCACGAGCGGGCGTGCCGGAACGATTGGTGCGGGACGAATGACGCGAACCCGATCCGCTCGGCGCACCCGGTCGCATCGACGTTGCCGCTGCCGTATCGCTGGTCCATGGCATTAACGTCGTCTTCGCCTTGCCAAAGAAATTCTTCGTGCCGCGGCTGAACTTGTCCAGCGCCGAGGGTCCGGTGGATCGGTTTTGACTGGCCCGCGATTGTCGCGTACTCGTCGCGTTTTGCGGTGGCCGGCTGCCGGTCGATGCTGCAGACGATTCCCCCCCGAGACTCGGCAGGTCAAACTTCGGCAGCTTCGGCTTCGGCAGTGAGAACGAACTTGGCTCGCGCGCTGCCGATTCGCCGCCACCACTCGCCGTCGCCGATCGCGTTGGCCGCGTGGTTTCGGACGCTGCGGTTGCCTCGGAAGCAACCGGCTTCTTGAAGGGATTGGGAATCGTCGGGAACTTGAACCCGTCGGCATGAACGGAAGGACAAAGTGTGCCGAGCAGCAGACAGCTGAGTACGATGGCGGTCGTTGGGTGGTTCACGAAAGTGCTCCTTCTTGCGAGCGACGTAGAGTTCGATCGTAGCACGTGATATCAGATCCGCGGTGGCGGATGATCATGTAGGTTTCCAGGCGGTCGCTAATAGCGGTTTTGCGGGTTGGCCACCGTGCGGGTGCCGCCGGGCGGTGTCGTCACATTCTGAGTGCCACCTGCACTGCGGCTGAGCACCGCAACCCGCTCGGCGACGCCGGTTTGAAAATGATTCAGGTCAAGTGAACGTTGATAGTTCGTCAGGGCCTGCTCCATGTCTCCGGTTTCTTCGCGGATGTGCCCCAACGCGGCCCAAGCTCGATAGTTGGTCTGATCAATCCCCACCGCCTGGTTGAGATGCAACTTCGCCGTCTCCAGGTCACCCGACTTTAGCGCTTCGAGCGACGCCTGATAGCGCTCTCCGCCAAGCCGGCGGGCGATGCGCTCG
>JAUIHJ010000432.1 GCA_030432015.1 bacterium | reverse complement strand
GGAGGCCATGTTCGAGGCCTTGAGACGCTGGCTTTGAATTCTATAAGGTCGAGTGTTTAGTATGTTTACGGTCGCCATGATCGGACCAGACGGCGTTGGCAAGACCACCGTTTCGAGGCAGCTCGAAGCGACGCTCCCAATGCGCGCCAAGTACGTCTATATGGGCGTCAACTTGGATGCCAGCAACGTCGCACTACCGACGTCACGGTTGATTCATGCATTCCGCAAGCTGCTGGGCAGAAAGCACAGCGGCGGACCGCGCGATCGCAATGAGGCGACCACTCAACCGACGAAGGTCGCCCAACGTGCTGTTCGCCGCGCGAGACGGGGGCTCCGACTGGTCAATACGCTGGCCGAAGAAACCTATCGCCAACTGGTGATTCGCTGGTATCTGTTTCGCGGCGTTGTGGTGCTTTTGGATCGCGACTTCTTCGTCGATTTCTACGCCTACGACATTTGCAGCGACGCCCAGTCGCGGACCCTGGCGCAGCGGATTCATGGTTTTTACTTGAAGCACTTGTATCGCCGCCCTGATCTGGTGATCTGTTTGGACGCGAAGGGCGAAACGATGTTCGCGCGCAAAGGTGAGGGGACCGTCGACTTGCTGAATCGACGCCGCCAGGATTATCAAGACCTGCGCAAAGCGGTCCGTTACTTTTACGAAATTGATGCGGACCGTCCGCTGTGCGAGGTGATCGCGGACGCGACGCAGCGGATCTGTCGATTTCCGACGGATGAACTTACGACCAACTCCACCGCCAATTCATCAAGCTGCGTGTCATGATCGGAACTCCAAACCATTGCCGAAAACCCGCCGTGGTGGTGATCGGCCTGGATTGCATCACGGGACTGCAAACCGCACGCGTCTTCGCCAGACGCGGCGTTTCGGTCGTGGGGATCGCGAGCGATCCAAGTCACTTTGGTTGCCGTACCCGCGTCTGTTCACGAATCATCACAGTGGACACCAACAGCCCCGCACTTATCGACTGCCTCAACGCACTAAGATCGTCGTGGGCGGAAAATCCCGTCCTGATCCCTTGCACCGATAATAGTGTGCTGCAGATCGCCTGGCACCGCGAGCAACTGAGTGAGGCCTATCATATCGCACAACCGTCGACGGAGATGATTGAGATTCTGACGGACAAGGTGCGGTTTCCGCGTTTTGCGGAGGAACACGGATTGCCGATCCCCAAGTCGTTCACATTGGCCGCGCCCGCGGACGTGAGACGGGCGGCGGCCGTGATTGACTTTCCGGCGGTCGTCAAACCGGCCATCAAGACCGTCCGTTGGCAGCAGCATACGAACAAGAAGGCAATCGTTGTCAACTCGCCGGAGCAACTGTACGCCGCCTTCGAAAAATATTCGGCCTATTCGCCAACGCTATTATTGCAGGAGTGGATCCCCGGCCCCCTGGAAAACCATTACACCTGCGACGCCTATTTCGACCTGCAATCACAACCGCTGGTTACCTTCATCTCACAAAAGCTGCGGCAATGGCCGTTGGAAACGGGCGTTGGATCGATCAGCCAGGAATGCGATAACCCGACCGTTCGTCAGGCCGCGATTCGTCTTTTTCAGGCGGCAGGCTTCCATGGACTGGCCTACGTGGAAATGAAGCGTCACGCGGAGACGGGCGAGTACCTCATCATTGAACCCAATGTCGGGCGGCCCACCGGCCGCTCGACATGCGCCGAAGCGACCAACGTCGAATTGCTCTACACCATGTATTGCGATCTTGCCGGTCTGCCCCTGCCGACCGCACGCCGCCAGCAATTCAATGGAACCAAGTGGATCTACTGGAAACGCGACCTCTGCTCCGTCTGGAACGGCTGGCGACGGGGCGATGTGACCGTGGGGCAGTGGTGGCATTCGATCCGGGGTCGAAAGACCTGCGCGGTCTTCTGCTGGAGCGACCCGATGCCGTTTCTGGCAGACTGGCTGCGCACGATCAAAAAGGCCGTAGCGCCGGAATCCGGGCAGCCAACCCGGACGACGGAAACGCCCAATGTTGACGGGTCACTCGCAGGCGATGCCCTGCCCATCATCGATAACGTGGCGGTTCTCCCCGCCGGTACGTCGGTCAATAGCACATCGGAATCGGCCGTCTAGGGAATTACCATCCATGATCAATCAGAGCATCCGCTTCGTCGCGCGAAGTCCGATGTTTTCCAAGCTGGTGACACTGCTGGAAAAACTCGAACGCCGTCCGAACCTGCTCCGTGTGCTGACGTATCATCGCATCGATGATCCGGATGCACGGCCGGATCTGGATCCCAATCTAGTCAGTGCGACTCCGTCACAATTCGCCTGCCACATGGAACACCTCGCCCAACACGCTTGCGCGGTCACGGTCGATCAGGTCTTGAATGCCGTACAACACCAGACACCGCTCCCACCACGGAGTGTTCTGATCACGTTCGACGACGCCTACAACGATTTTCTCGAGCACGCCTGGCCGACACTCAAGCAGCTCGGTCTGCCCGCCGTCATGTTTGTTCCGACCGCCTTTCCCAGTCAACCGCGCCGGTTTTGGTGGGATACGGTCTACCAGATCATACGCGAATGCGACGCGCCACACGGCTTGGCCGAACTCGGGATCGCCACCGTGAAGGGCGAACTGCCCGCACAAACCTATCGACGCGTCGCACGCGAGCTAAAAACCTTTCCACATGACGAATTGCTAATGCGGGTCGAAGCGATGTCACAGCGTGCAGGGCTGCCAGAGCAGGACAGCCCTGTCATGACATGGGACACGTTGAAGGATCTTGCCAAGCAGGGCCTGACGCTGGGCGCCCACACTCAGTCACACCCGCTGCTGAACCGCGTTTCCGCCATCACAGCCGTGGATGAGGCCGTGGCGTCCCTACGCGAACTCCAGTCCCATGTTCCCGGCGTGCCGCCGATCTTCGCCTATCCAGGTGGCGCATTCAGCGACGAAGTGGTGGAAGGCCTGCGTGAACACTTCGAGCTCGCGTTTACCACCTGCCGGGGCATCAGCGATCTCGGCCGGGCCGACCCATTGCGTCTCCGGCGGATCAACATCAGTCGCCAGACGCCGGGCGCCTTGATACGGGCCCAAATGTTGGCCGGCGTTCGCCATTTCAACCGCCGCTGGCCGCTGGAAAGTGCCGTCTAGCGCCCACCTGCTGGACGCCGACTAGCGAATCCAAAACTGCTGATACGGAATGGTGATCAGGCTGCCGATGATCCGGTCCAGGGTGCGCCGCATCCACCAGTTGTGATCCGGGTTGAGGTAGATAATATCACCCGGCTCAACAAGCACCGTTTCCAGCGGGTTGTACCTCGCCTTGATCAGATCAACTCGGATCAGCATCGGCATCCCATTCGGCATAATCCGGTGCAACGTAACGGTCGTCGGCGACTCGATCGGATCAATATATCCCGCCATGGCGACAGCTTTGACGACGTCGATCTCGCGATCGCGGGGTAAGATAAAACCGACCCCCAACTCCCGCTCACGATCTCCGACGGTAAACCGGACGGTATTCGTCGGGCTCAACCGGCCTACCACATAAAACACTTCGTGCCTTCGATTCGGCACCACGACCACATCGCCCGGTTGGAGCACGACGTCGGCGGCTTTGACCAGTTGTGTTTCGGGGCCGCGTAACGGAATCCGGTAAATATGAGGAAACGGGGATCCCGACAATTCTGGTTCATCGGTCGGATAAGGAGCGGGCAACTGTTCGTTCCCCCACGGCGCCGGGAGCCGTTTGAGCGCAACTTCCTCGGGCCTTGGTTGCGCCAACTCGCGACGATGCACCTCGATAAAATCGGCCGCATCCGGTGTAAACCCTTGGGCTGCGGCGATCGCGTGGCCCACATCATTTTGATACCTGGGCAGGGCGTGAACGCCCGGTGTGCCCACCTGCCCCATCACCAGCACGTTGACGGCCGCACGTTCCGCCAGGATCAGATTGACGCGAGGATCGTTCAGAAATCCGTTCTCATACGCGTGGTTGATTGCCCGCTGCGCCTGTTGGACGTTTCGCCCCCCCACGGAGACCGAGCCAACCAGCGGTAATTGAACCTCGCCGTTGGCCATGACCTGCACCCGGAGCGGATGAATCTCTGATTCCGGGAATAGCCCAGGTACCGTCACTTCCAGGACATCTTCGGCCCCCAACAAGTAATCGCTGGGCGGCTTGATGGTGAGCTGCGAGTAATTGAGCACGGGCCCCAGGGTTCGCTGGGGAACGCGAAATTGCTGAGGCAACGTGGTCGCCGGAATCGCCTTGGAATGGAGTGGCGCATAGCATCCGACGCTGGCGAAGCAAATTACGATAACCGCCACGAGCCGTGTCAGGCGGCAGCCCCGCTGGCATGGTTCAGTTTGTATTCCGGCTTGGGGCATTAAGTTCGTCCGTTACGGAATGTCTGCCAACACGGCGCTTCCGGCATGTACCGATTGGTCGTGAAAGACAGGTCGCGACGATACTGTCATCGACCATTGATCCGGCAATCGCTATCGGTAACGCGCCAGTGCCTGCGAGCGGCAAAACAGGCAAAGTTTCGCTAATCGGCACAACTGAACCATCAGGCAGAGTCCGCAGGGCCGGCGCAACGACATGGCCTGTCTCGACTTTCGCCTCTCAGGCCGTTACCGTAATCCAATCGATGAATCTGGTCTGGTACGGCCCTGGCATGACTGCGCAACTCCCCACATTGACCGACGCACAGGTACTCGCGGCGCGAGGGGCCAAGAACGCCGTCGATCCGCGACGACCCTATGCTTTCTTGGTCGAAGCGGAATACCAACCGGTTGGGCGAGTCGAGTCGGTCGCCACCCTGTTCTTGACCAACCGTGAGTGCCCCTTCCGCTGCCTGTTCTGCGATCTTTGGAAGAACACGACCGACGAATCTCTAGCCGTCGGTGCGATTCCGGCACAAATCGATTTTGCCCTTTGCGAATTGGGTCTGCGGCCAGGTGACGCGACCGAGGCAGACCCCGTCCGGCACATCAAGCTCTACAATAGCGGAAACTTCTTTGATCACCGGGCCATCCCCTTCCAGGACCATGGGGCGATTGCCGAACGCGTGCGCGCCTTCAAGACCGTGATCGTCGAGAATCATCCCTTGCTGTGCAACGATGGCTGCGCGCGGTTTCAGGACCAAATCGCCACGCAACTCGAAGTCGCGATGGGGCTTGAGACGACGCATCCGGAGATCCTAAAACGCCTGAACAAGCGGATGACGGTGGGCGACTTTTCACGAGCCAGCGACGTGCTGGTCGCCGAGGGAATCCGTGTCCGCGCATTCATTCTGGTCCAGCCACCGTTGATGGCAGCAACCGAAGGGGTCGAGTGGGCGATTCGGTCCATGCAGTTCGCCTTCGACTGTGGCGTCGAATGTTGTTCGCTGATCCCGACCCGCGGCGGCAACGGCGCGATGGAAACTCTGATGTTGCGCGACCACTTCCAACCGCCCACCCTGGAGGCACTCGAAGACGCCTTCGACGCCGGCTTGGCCCTCGGGCGCGGACGCGTCTTTGTCGATTTGTGGGACATCGCCAAGCTCGTCCGCTGCCCGCGTTGCGGCCCGCCCAGAACGCAACGCTTGCAAGCGATGAACCTGGGACAAACGGAACTGCCTCGAGTCACCTGCGACTGCGGCGTTGAAGGGTTGACGTAGGAGTGGGATTTCGGACCTTCCAGTAACAGGATGTCGACTGCCTGGTGGGCGGGGGTGCCGGCGGCGATCGTGGCATCGTCGACGTGCCTCGCGGCAAACGCTCAGAAGCAGAGCGCTTCGCTGGCTCGCCACGTGGCGACACACACCGTCGCTCGGCACCAGTCCGCGCGGGATGGACTCGCACTGAGCGCGGCGGCCTAAATCAACTCACGAATCGGCGCGCGATGGTCGACCAGGAATTGGGGACGACCGTTCGGATCGACCAACTGGGGTTTGGAGACATCGATTCCCAAGTTGTGGTACAGCGTCGCAAAGACCTCCTGCAGATGCACGGGGCGCTCAACAGGGTGTTCGGCGTTCTTCGATGAAGTACCGATCGCCTGGCCCAGGTTCATCCCCCCACCGGCCAGGAATCCCATGGCGAGTTGCAGCCAATGGTCGCGCCCCGCCCCTTGGTTGACGCGGGGCGTGCGGCCAAATTCACCCCACATTACGACGGTCACATCATCGGCCATGCCACGCGCATCAAGGTCAGCAAGCAAGGCACTGAGGGCGCAGTCAAGTTTGGGCAACTGCTTGCGGAGATGGCCGAAGTTATTGCCGTGCGTGTCCCAACTGCCCCAGTTGAACGACACAGCACGTACCCCCACTTCGACCAACCGTCGCGCCGTCAAGAACAGCTTGCCATCATTGTTGCCGTACCGCTCGCGAACCTGCGGATCCTCTTTGTTCAGATCCAGCGCGTCGGCAACGCGTCCGGACGTCACGACGTCCACGGCGCGCTGCGTGTAGGAATCCAAGGCATCCATCTGTCCGGTGTGGTCCATGTCACGACGCAACTGGTCCAGGCTGCCCAACAATTGGGTCCGCGACCCTAAGCGGTCGGCCGTCATCGAACCATTCAGCTTGAGGTCACCCCCCTGAGGCTTATACGGCTTATAGACCGGTCCCAGGTAGCCCGGGTAGTTCCCGTTGTAGCTGATAAACGGCGGGGCACCACTTCCGGACGGACCAAGCAGTCGGGCGGCAACGCTTCCAATCGAGGGACGTCCACCGACATTCTGCAGATCCTTCCGCGGGTAACCGGTCTGTGTATGAAAATCAGAATGGTCGCTGATCATCCCCACCAACGAGCGCACGACGGCAAAGCGATCGGCCATCGTCGCCAACTGCGAAAAGTGCTCGCAGATATCGAGACCTGGCACGTTGGTCTGGATCGGCGAGAATTCCCCGCGATACTCTTGGGGTGCGTTGGGCTTGAGGTCAAACATGTCCTGGTGCGAAGGACCACCGCTCAAGTGAATGTTAATGATCGCCTTGTTGGACGAGCCTTGGCCGGCCAGAGCTTCGGCGCGGAACAAGTTTGCCAGCGTTAGCCCGCCAATCCCCAACGCACCAGCTTGCAGAAAACTTCTCCGAGAGACGCCGTCACAAAAAGAGTCTTGCTTGCTCGACCAGATCGTCAACATGATCCACCTCGTTCCAAAGGACCCTGGGGCTTCGTTACAGCTTGGATTTAGGTTTGTTGCGCCAGTGGCAACCCGTCGCGTAGGAAGTTTTCAAGTTTTAAAGTCGCGTTTTCTAAATGACCGTGCGCGATTCTGCAGCGCACAACCCGTCAGCGG
>JAUIHJ010000431.1 GCA_030432015.1 bacterium | reverse complement strand
GCCATCACGACCAGCCCCGAGTTTGTCGCGATTCCGCCAGGGATCGCTTCGACCGAGATCGCGACCGGTCAGTCGCCCGTCTTGATCCGCCCCCCGCGATTCGTCGAGGGCGCCATCGATCGCGTCGACCGACCTCCCAAGTCGACGTTGGTCACTTCTTTTGGTGCGCGGCACGAAGCCCACTAGTTCTCCGCGGGATATGAATTCTGCGGCATCGAGCGTCACTCGGCGCCGAGTGTGATGGAACATGGATAGCGGGCCGCGCAACTGGCAATCAGTGTCGGCACCTGGACTCTGGCAGCGTTGCGCTGGCCGTGTCTTGCGGTGAAATCTTAGCCATTGCCGGCCGCTAACCTACCATCCAACAGAGGAGTTTCGCGATGACCGCGGAGAACTCAGCCGCATCGCGCCATGCGCATTTGCTCAAACCGACGGATAAGAAATATGTTCGTGCCGTCGGTCCTCGTCTACGTCTCTTGCTCTACTTTGTCTTCGCCCTGGTGGCCGTGCTCGGCGCCAATTCGGTCTTTCTCGCGGCGGTCACCAGCCTCGAATGGGTCAGCAGCCGTTCCGGCACACCGGTCAGCTACCAAAACCATTTTTACCTCAGCATGTTCATGCTGCACCTGGTCTTGGGGCTGTTGCTGATCGTGCCGTTTCTGGCGTTCGGCACGATTCACATGTTGGCCTCGTGGAATCGGCGGAACCGGCGGGCGGTACGAATTGGCTACCTGCTTTTTGGAATTGGCATTTTGGTGCTTGTCTCCGGTGTGCTGTTGGTGCGGATCGAAGGCTTTTTCGATCTCAAGCAACCTGCGGCGCGTTCGGTCGTCTATTGGTGTCATATCATGGCCCCGCTGGCGGCGATCTGGCTGTACTGGCTCCATCGATTGGCCGGGCCGCGGATCAAATGGCGCGTCGGTCTGGCGTACGGTGCTGCCGTCGCCGCGGTTGTGCTCGCGATGGTCTTCGTCCAGGCGCAGGATCCTCGTCGGTGGAACGCCGTCGGACCCAAAGAGGGCGTGAAGTACTTTGAACCTTCTTTGGCGCGTACCGGGACGGGCGATTTTATCCCCGCCCAGACGATGATGATGGACGACTACTGCAAAAAGTGCCATTCGGATGTGTACGACGGTTGGTTTCATAGCGTGCATCACATCAGTTCCTTCAACAACCCGGCCTATCTGGCGAGTGTACGTGAGACACGTGAGGTTGCCCTGAAACGCGACGGGAATGTCAAGGCTGCACGCTGGTGCGCTGGTTGTCACGATCCCGTACCTTTCTTCAGCGGCGCCTTTGACGACCCCAATTACGATGACGTCCATGACCCCACGGCGCATGCGGGGATAACCTGTACATCGTGTCACGCCATCACCAACGTCAACAGCAACCGCGGCAATGCGGATTACACGATTGAAGAGCCGCTCCATTATCCGTTTGCCTCGAGCGACAACGCGTTCCTGCAGTTCGTCAACAATACGCTCGTTAAAGCGAAACCGTCGTTCCACAAGCAGACGTTTCTCAAGCCATTTCATAAGACGGCCGAGTTCTGTTCGACATGTCATAAAGTGCACCTTCCCAAAGCACTGACGCACTACAAGGACTTTCTACGTGGGCAGAATCACTATGACCCTTATTTGTTAAGCGGTGTCTCTGGGCATGGGGCGCGCAGTTTCTACTATCCTCCGAAAGCGCAGACGAACTGTAACGGCTGCCATATGCCGCTCGAAGCATCCGACGATTTCGGCGCGAAACAATTCGCCGGCGCCGACAAGGCGAGCGTGCATAGCCACCTGTTCCCCAGCGCCAACACGGCGATCGCCTGGCTGCGTGACCAGCCCGATGTGATTGAAGCGCATCGGGAATTCAATCGTGGTGTGATGCGGGTCGATATTTTTGGCATCAAACACGGCGGAACAATCGATGGAGACCTGGTGGCCCCCCTCCGACCGGAGGTGCCGGCCTTGAAGCCCGGCGAGTCCTATCTCCTGGAGACCGTGATTCGCACGTTGAAGATGGGGCACCTCTTTACCCAGGGGACCGTTGATTCCAACGAAATCTGGCTCGACGTGACCGTCACCAGTGGCGGGCGCGTGATTGGTCGGAGCGGGGCACGTGACGCAACCAGTAAAGTTGATCCGTGGTCGCATTTCGTCAACGCGTACGTGCTCGACAAGCATGGCCATCGCATCGACCGCCGTAATGCGCAGGACATTTTCGTTCCGCTTTACAATCACCAGATTCCACCAGGTGCGGCGCAGACGGTGCATTACGCATTGGCAGTGCCCTCCGATGTGACCGCACCGATCACGGTCGATGTGAAGCTGAACTATCGGAAATTCGACAAGGGATTCACCGACTTCATGACCAACGCCGCCAAGCCTGGAGATCATCCAATCCGAGGGCACCGCGCCGGACAGCCGTACATGAACGAGTTGCCGATTATGGTCCTGGCGGAAGACAGCATGACGTTTCCCGTCGAGGGATTCGCGGAATCGGTCGAAAATGGTGCACGCGATATCCCGGCCTGGCAGCGCTGGAACGACTACGGCATTGGACTGTTTCTGAAAGGGAAGGCGGAGTTGCGCCAGGCGGCCGATGCGTTCGCGCAGGTCGAGTCGTTGGGGCAATACCATGGACCGCTGAACGCGGCGCGGGTCCTGCATCGCGAAGGTCGTCTGGACGAGGCAGTCGGAGCGATCCAACGCGCCGCGGAATTCGACAATCCTGCGGCGCCTCCCTGGACGATGGCCTGGCTCAGTGGCGTCGTGAATCGCGAGCAGGGTTTTCTCGCGGAGGCGGCCGCAAGTTTTCGGAGCGTTCTGGAAACGAGAATTCCTGACCGCGATTTCGACTTCAGCCTCGATTATGAAATCATCAATCTGCTCGGGATGACTCTCTTTGATCAGGCCAATCAACAGATCGGGCCCGAACGCCGCGACGCACGCGATGCGCTGCTGAAGCAGGCTGTCGAGCAGTTTAAGAAGACGCTGCAGATTGATATGGAAAATGTGACCGCCCATTACAACCTGGCACTCCTCTACGCGCGTCTTGATCAAGCCGAACTCGCGCAGACGCATCGCGCGGCGCATGCCCGCTATAAGGCGGACGACAACGCGGGCGATCTGGCGACAACGGTTGCCCGTCAAGAAAATCCGGCGGCTGATCACGCCGCCGAGTCGCTGGTGATCTACTCGTTACAGCGGCGCGGTGCGCCAGGATTATCCGTTCCTGAAATCTCCGCTGCGGCATTGCCCGAAGGCGGGCCGGCGCGGGACAAACTTCCGGTCGAACCTTCTCATGCGGAGACCAAGCCATGAATGATCCCAAATCCAAAAACCGCTCCTCGTCGACGACCGGCGGCAACGCGGATGAACCGGATGATGCCATCATTGGTGTCGCGTTTCGGGCATCGCTGTTGGTGATCATTGTGGTCGTCATTGTCGGCGGGCTGATCGCGTATCGGCTGACCCGACCGGCGCCCCCTCCGACGGAAGTGAGAACCGTCGTCTCGACTCCCAACATTCGAACCCCACCGCCAGTTGCGGCGCCTGAGGTCATGTTTATTGACATCACCACGGCGGCAGGGATCGAATTCACTCATGAGAACGGTGCCTACGGCGACAAACTGCTGCCGGAAACGATGGGGGGCGGGGGGGGCTTCCTGGACTATGACTCCGATGGCGACCAGGACTTGTTGTTCGTCAACGGCAGGCGATGGGCTTGGGATCCGCGTCCTGCTGTGGAGCCCGCCACGATGAAACTGTATCGCAACGATGGTACCGGCCACTTTGACGACGTGACCCGCGACGCCGGTTTGGACGTTTCGATGTACGGGATGGGCTGCGCTTGTGCCGACTACGATCACGATGGCGATGTCGATCTGTTCATCACGGCGGTGGGTCCTAACAAGCTATTTCGAAATGACGATGGCCGGTTTGTCGACATCACCGACACCGCGGGCGTGGCGGGCGACGCGGCGGCGTGGGGCAGTAGCTGCGCGTGGCTCGACTATAACAACGATGGTCGACTCGATCTGTTCGTATGTAACTATGTGCAATGGTCCAAGGAGACCGACCTCAGTCAGAATTTTCAATTGACCGGCGTCGGTCGCGCCTACGGTCCTCCGACCGCCTTTGAGGGGACCTTTCCACTGCTGTATCGCAACGATGGTGACGGCCACTTCACCGATGTCTCGGCGACTGCCGGGGTTCAACCCAAGAACGCGGCGACCGGAGTCCCGATTGCCAAGTCCATGGGGATCACGACGATTGATCTGGATCACGACGGCTGGCTGGACGTGGTTGTTTCCAACGACACGGTGCAGAACTTTCTTTTCCATAATCAACGAGACGGCACCTTTCGCGAGATGGGCAGTCTGGCGGGGATCGGGTTTGACTCCGCGGGAAACGCCCGTGGTGCGATGGGAATTGACGCCGCGTATTTTCGTAATAACGAGACGCTCGGCGTGGCCATCGGCAACTTCGCCAACGAGATGACATCACTGTACTGCGCGCATGAGGACCCGTTGCAGTTTGTGGACGCGGCGATCTCCACGGGCCTTGGGCCTGCGACGCGTCTGGAATTGACGTTCGGTCTCTTCTTCTTTGACTACGACCTGGACGGACGCCTCGATCTGTTAGCAGCCAATGGCCATTTGGAGGATGAAATCAACAAGGTCCAAGTCAGCCAACACTATGAACAGCCGCCGCAGTTGTTTTGGAACTGCGGCCCCAATCAGCGGACAGAGTTCTTGAAAGTCGACGCGGCCAAGTGCGGTCCGGATTTCTCGCGGCGGATGGTCGGTCGCGGCGCGGCGTATGCGGACATCGACGGCGACGGCGACTTGGATGTTCTCCTGCTGGAGGTCGGCGGGCGCCCCAGGCTTCTCCGCAATGACCAGCAGCAAGGGCATCATTGGCTACGGGTTAAGTTGGTTGGAAGGGCAGGCAACACCAACGCGATCGGTGCCTCGATTGAAGTGACCAGCGGCCAGCGGACCCAGCGGCGTCAGATTGCCTCCTCGCGGAGCTATCTGTCGCAATGCGAATTCCCGGTCACATTCGGACTTGGCGAGGAGGACACGGTTGATCAGCTGATCGTGCATTGGCCAGACGGCTCGACGCAGCAAGTCGCACAGGTGGAGGTCGACAAGTTGCTCGTCATCACCCAGGAGGCACCGCCAGCTACGGCCGACTGAGGGCAATCCGCGGCGTCCGCGTAAATGCGATATGGAGCACCTTCGTCCCAACCGACGCCGCGGGCACGCGGATCGCTGTGCCTCACCGCGAACCGATCATTGCGGATCACGGCCGCGTCAATCGTGCCAAGCCAACGCCGCCGCCTACTGCAGGCGGGATATTGACCCGACGTGGTGCCCCGCTAAGTCAAGTTTGCGGCCGGATTTCTACCGCCACACGGGGACCGTCGGGGCCTTGGGTTTCTCAACTTGGGTGTTAGTCGTAAATCGAAGCCTGACGCAATGGGGCGCAAATCGCGTAATTTGGGCACTTTCGACGCCCCGCGTCGACGTTGGGATTGCTTGCTTCGTAGGCTCGGGCAGCCATAATGGCAGAGTTACACGAAGTGTACACGTTGAATCGCGCAGGTATCGAGCCGAGAAAGCCATCTCATGCGACATTTAGGCCGGATGATTGCGACTGCCATCTTGGTGGCGGCCACCGCTACACCAGTTGCCGAACTCCTAGCTCAGCCGGCCCAAGTTCAGTTCGCGCCGTCAAGTGGCGGCGGCCGGAGGGTTGTCGTTGGCCCGGATGGCAAACCCGTCATGATCCCCGGCGGCGCCGGCGTTCCGCCAGGCGCGTCGCCAGGTCGTCCCGGCCGTTCGACGCCACCCAAGAAGGATGGCGAAAAAGACAAGCCAGAGAAGTCCGGTGACGACGCAGATAAGAAGGATGGTAAGGATGATAAGGATGACTCGAAAGTGCTCACGCGTCCGGACAAACCGCCGATGCCGGCGAACCCCGACGAATTAAAGGTGAAGCCGAATCCGGATGGTTTGATCCGATTCAATTTTCGCTATCAGTCCTGGCCAGATGTCCTTGACTGGTTGGCCAGCATTTCGCAAATGAACCTTGACTGGCAAGAATTACCCAAGGATTTTCTCAACCTGACGACGCAACGCGACTACACGATTGTCGAAACACGCGACTTGCTGAATCGGCACCTGCTTGCGCGTGGTTTCACGATGCTCGAAGTCGGCGAGGACCTTTCGGTGGTCGCCGTGGCAAAATTAAATCCGGCCATGGTCCCCAGAATTCGTGCCGAAGATCTCGATGGACTTGCTGCCCAGCAACCGTATAAGTTCGTCAAGGTCTCGTTCGCTTTGGACTGGCTGCTTGCCGATCAAGCCGCGAAAGAACTCGAGCCGATGCTCAGTTCCAATGGCAAGCTGGTCTCGTTGACCAATACCAATCGCCTGGAAGGGATGGACGCCGCGATCAACTTGCGGGAAATCTATGCGCTGCTCCAACAGGAGCAATCCGGAAGCGGCGAGAGTCCGTTGGTCAGCGAATTTGTACTCGTCAACGCTCGCGCTGCTGACGTGTTGGCGGAGCTCGAAACGCTACTCGGGTTGCAGTCGAAGAAGGCGCCGACGACGTCGATGTCATCCAGTCAAATGCGTGCCATGCAACAGCAGCAGATGCAGATGGCTCAGCAGATGGCCCAACAACGGGGTGGCCAACCAGCACCCACGCCGGCCAAGAAAGAGGCGCCGGTAAACCTGGTCGTGAACAAACGCAAAAATAGCATCCTCGCACACGCACCGCCGGATAAGATGGCCATCATCGCGCAGGCCATTGAAGCGTTGGATGTCAGACCGGATCGCTCTGACTCGTTGTTGGCCAAGCCCAACCAGGTGGAAATCTACCGGCTCAACAATCTTGATCCGGCCGCCTTGGCTAAGACACTCGAAGATCTTGGCGATCTTCAACCGACCACGCATTTGGATGTGGACGAAACAAACAAGGCGTTAATTGTCTACGGATCGATTATTGACCAGGCGATGATTCGCCAACTGGTGTTGCGTCTCGATGGTAATAGCCGCCATTTTGAAGTCGTCCGCCTGCGACGACTGGCCGCTGACTATGTGGCTGGCACGATCGAATTCATGATGGTGGGCGAAGAAGAAAAAAAGGAGCAGCCGCGATATTTCGACTTCTACTCGAGCCGCTACGGGAGCCAAAACAAAAAGAACGAGAACACCGATAAGTTTCGCGTCGACGCCGATGTTCAAAACAACATGCTGTTGCTGTGGGCAA
>JAUIHJ010000430.1 GCA_030432015.1 bacterium | reverse complement strand
CGTTGAGCCGTATTGAAGTTGCGAGTCTTGCGCCAGGTATTGGCTTTTTGAAACCCGCCGCGCGCGCTTTGAAATTGCGCCTTTATAAAATGCCGCAGGTATGTCAGTTTCTAAATAGCCGAGCGCGATTCAGCAGCGCACACCCCGTCAGCGGGACAGGCACCTTTTTCGCCGACAGGCCGTTTTTCCGCAGTTGAATCTGTTGAATCGAATGGGCGGCGAAAAACGAGTCGGTCCCGGATTGTCGCCGAATCGCGCTCGGTCATTGAGGCTGGGGTGGCAACGCCGGGGAATTGTCGGCTGCCTGCTCTAAAGCCGCGCAGCGACGGCAGGAGTTTGACGCCGCGAAGACGCAAGCCGTCGCTGCGCGGCGAATTGACGCAACACCAACACCAACACCAACACCAACGCTAACGCGTCGGGTTAGCGAAGAATCGCAACTTCAAACCTGACGGGGCAGGTTGCCGGCTTCGCGACTCGAATCACAACATAACTCTGGTTCTGCTCCGAATGCCTCGGCGGCCAGATCCCCGGGTTGGACATTCGCTTGCTTTCGGCGGTGCTTCGGCACACAATCTGGCCTTCGTCTGTCCGCGAAACGTCATCGTTGATCGCTTGGGGAAGCAGCTTGTGGCCACGCCCGAAACTCGTCAAATCGGGCGTCCGGCGGCCGAATCATCCGGCGGACTGGTGCGAGTGCTGGGGCCACGGATCGCGACGGCCGTCGTGGTTGGCAACGTGATCGGCTCGGGCATCTTCCTCAAGCCCGGTAACATCGCCGGTGAGGCTGGCCATTTTGGCATCATCATCGGCGTCTGGGTGTTTGGCGGAGTGCTCTGCATTTTGGGTGGCCTGTGCTTTGCCGAACTGGCAGCCATGCATCCACGGGCTGGCGGCCTTTATGTCTATCTGCGCGAGGCGTATGGTCGGCCGGTCGCGTTTCTGTTCGGCTGGACCGAAGTGTTCTTTGGAAAGCCGGCCTCGATCGGTGCTTTGAGCGTCGCGTTTGTGGGATCGCTGAGTTTGGCGTTGGGGGAAATTCGTGTGCCTGCGGTGCAGTTTCTGGTTCAGTCCCCCACCATTCAGGTTCTGGTGGCGATCGTGCTGATCGTGGCGATGGCCTGGGTCAACATCGTGGGCGTGCTCTGGGGCGGCCGGCTGCAATTGGCGGTGACGATCGTGAAGGGGACCTTCCTCGCCTTGGTGGCCATTGTGCCGTTTCTACTGATTCCGTTCGTGAGCGAGACGGTCGACTCGGCGAACTATGCAACGACTGTCGTTCCCAGACAAAGCGGGTTGGCCGCTCAGGTCGGCGTCGTCTTGCTGGCGGTGATGTGGGCCTACAACGGCTGGCATGGAGTTACGCCACTGGCGGAAGAGGTCCGAAATCCGCATCGCAATGTGCCGCTGGCGCTGTTCTTCGGCATTGGAATTCTGATTTGTCTCTACCTAGCGGCCAACGTTGCCTACCACGGCGTGCTCACGATGGAGGAAATGCAAGCCGCAGGAGATCACGCGGCCGAGAAGATGTTGGAACGGCTCTTTGGGCAGCACGGGTTGGCGGCCATGTCGGCGGTGATCATGTGCAGTACGTTCGGCGCCATTAATACGAATCTGTTGCAAGCGCCTCGCATCACGTTTGCCATGGGGCGCGACCGCGTCTTCTTTCGGTCCTTGGGCAGCGTGCACGCGACCTTTCGGACGCCGGCGATGGCCATCGCGGTCATGGCTACAATGTCGATCGCCTTAATCCTGGGCGTGGCGTGTGCCAAGCACTGGGTGCTGCGCAGGTCGTCACCGTCGGCCACAGTTCCCGCCACCGAAGTCCTCGCCGAAGGCGGTCGAACGTCTGCAGGCGTCGACCCCGTGGCAACGCCCGATCGCCTGGTTCCCAAGGTGATGGCGAGCTTGCGGGACGACTCGATCTTCGACCTGCTCACCAATTTCGTCATTTTCTCGGCCAGCATTTTCTATATGTTGGGCGTGTTGGCGGTGATTGTGCTGAGGTGGCGACGGCCGGACCAACCAAGGCCTTACAAGACGTGGGGTTACCCCGTCGTGCCGCTGTTGTTTCTGGTTGTTTATGTCTGGTTTATGTTGCAGATTTATGCCAGCAAGCCGCTTGAGGCCAAGACTGGTCTGACGTTCATTGCCGTGGGTGTGCCGGTGTATTTCGCCTTTCGCCGTTTCTCGCGGCAGGAAGACGCCTCGGGCCAGGATGCCGGGTCTCGGGCACTCTGACGCCGCAAACCAGATTCAGCGACGGCGCTGGGAGTCGACGCTCGCCCTTGACGCTATTCCCTGATCACTCCTATACTTGCGCACTGACATACGTCTGCCAGCCAGGGAGTTTGGCGGCAGCAGTTTCGCACGCAACCCATAGCGATTCCGGCACGGACGATGAAAACCGAACGACGACACGAACTGCAGACGAACGTTTTGGCGGATTGGATCGGGCATAAGACCGACGCGATTCGACCCTACACAAAGCTGATTGTCGGCGGCGTTGGCGCCGTGTTCATCGTGGCGATCGCCGCGACGTTCATTTCCAATCAGCAGTTCGAGCAGTCGGCACGCGGCTGGGCGGACTATTTTGCAGCGTCATCTGGAGACAGCACCGACCGACTCCGCTCGGTCGCGGAAGACCATGCCGGGACCTTGCCCGCGCTTTGGGCGATGCAGCGTGAAGCCGATCTGGAATTGGCGCGGGGCATCCGGGCCCTCTACACGAACCGTGGTGAATCCACCGACGCACTCGCTGCGGCCAGGAAGTTGTACGGACTTGTCGAAGCAGGGGCGACCGGGCAGCCAATGCTGAAGCAGGCGGCTCAATTTGGAAGCGCCCAGGCATTCGAGGCCGAAGGGGACTTGGATAAAGCCAAAGATTGGTATCAGAAAGCGATTGCCGCCGCAAAAGACTCGTCGCTGGGAAAACAGGCCGAAGTGCGACTTGAGACCCTCCAAGATGCGGAAGCGGCAGAGTTCTTGACGTGGTTCTCGCGGCAAACACCCCAACCGCGCGCACCGGAGGGGCAGTTTCCAGGCGGCTTTCCCGGCGGCGGTGACGACGTCGGTGGACTCAATCTGCCCCGTGATCTGACTGAATTACCTGGTCGGCCGGATGTCACCGTTCCCGATAGCCAAGTGCAGCCAGGTGATCGGGCATCGGCGTTACCCACCACCCCCAAAGCAGCACCAGCCCCGGAAAGCACCGAGGCGGAACCGACCGAGACCGCCCCCAAGAAGGATGCTGCTGCGAGTTCCACGGCGACCGAGCCTGATCCGTCCGCCGACGCGCCGCCGGCTAACCCGCCTGCGACACCAACGTCGGAAGAATCAAAACCGGAAGAATCAAAACCGGAAGAATCAAAGCCGGAAGAATCAAAGCCCGCGGCGCCAGCGCCGCCTGTAGCAGAAACGCCTGCCCCAACCGATGGCGCGGCGACGCCTGCCAAGGATGCTCAGCCGAACGCGGTGCCGGAAGTCGCTGCGCCAGATGACGCGGCGGCGGAGTCACCTGCGGAGAAGGCGCCTGCAACGTCCGACGCCGAGAGTCCGGCAAGCGAATAGAGTATGGCGTTCGACGAGCCCGCAAACGAGATGCAAACGATCGCTGTGGGGAAGGTGCATGACGGTGCGCGACTGGACGCGTTTCTCGCCAGCCAACTGCCGCAGTACAGCCCCGTCCATCTACGTCGGGTCATCAACGCGGCTGCCGTTCAAGTCGATGGCAAGCACAGGAAGGCGGCCTATCGGCTAGGCGCGGGCCAGTCCATCACGCTGGTCCTGCCTGAACTGCCCTACGATGCCCCGCAGCCCGAAGAGCTGCCGCTGGACATCGTGTTCGAGGACGAGCATCTAATTGCCGTGAATAAGGCCGCGGGGATGGTCGTGCATCCCGCCAAAGGTCACTGGGCCGGGACATTGACCAGTGCCCTCG
Source organism: bacterium (assembly GCA_030432015.1). Classification (GTDB taxonomy): domain Bacteria; phylum Planctomycetota; class Planctomycetia; order Pirellulales; family Pirellulaceae; genus ARS98. The sequence continues at coordinate 3,367 of JAUIHJ010000430.1, read as the reverse complement.
CGTTTCATTTCGAATCGCTAAGCAGTGTTGGTGGCCCGACTCGCCCCGGCATTGTGCATCGGCTTGACCGCGAGACGAGCGGGATCATGGTGGTCGCCAAAACCGACCAGGCGCACCATCAATTGGCGGCACAATTCGAGCAGCGGACAGCCAAGAAGGAATACCAGGCAATTGTGCTTGGCACGCCCGACCGTGATCGCGATCTGATCGACCAACCGATTGGGGCCCATCCTTATTCACGCGAGAAAAAAGCAATCCGCAAGGATCACGCGACCAGTCGCGCGGCCCGCACGTTCTTTGAGGTGACCGAGCGATTTCCTGGCTTTGCATTGTTGCAATTGGCACCGCAGACTGGCCGCACCCATCAGATCCGGGTGCACCTGACACACCTGGGCTATCCGGTGCTGTGCGATCGCCTGTACGGTGGCCGGTCTCAGATTACACGCGGCGAACTGAGGGGCGGCCGGCGGCAATCATCAAACGACGGCGACGACGACGTGGTCTTGGCGCGGCAAGCCCTGCATGCTCGGCGATTGTCGCTGCAGCACCCGATCACCGGCGAACCAATTACATTTGCCGCCTCTCTTCCGCCGGACATGCAGGCGGTACTCGATCTTCTGCGTCAGCAATCCGGCCCGACCGCCTGACATCGCTGGCACCTTGTGCATCGCGGCGCAGCGGCCGCACGTTCGTGTTCGCGGAAGCCGGGCCGATCGCTCAGGCGGGCGCCCCGCGCCAAATTCGTGGAAAACCACGCCAATTTCTTCGGGCGGATCTTTGGCGCGAGCGGAACGCGACGGGTCTCATGATAATTCTCGAGGGGGGGTGGCGCGCGTGACTTTTCCGATTGGGAAGCGACGGTAAAGGCCTTGTTCGTACTTAGGCACTCTTGCGTTGACTTTACTGGCGTTGCGGTTTTTTTGAAGTGAATTTGTTGGGCGCGTCGAACTAAGTAGCTAGGGATTCCTAGCAAGAGTCCGACACAGTTTCTCAACGCAACGACCCGCACATTTGCTTCCCCACACCAGATTGCGCTGTCCAAGGCGGACAACGATGGCGCTTTCGACCCGTTTCGATGGTGCCCGATAATTCAGGAGAATTAGAACTATGAGACTTACGGTATTTACCACGCTTGCAGTCTGTCTGGCCTTGGTCGGGGCAGCGCGAGCCGATGACGTAACCTATAACCTGTCGGACGATTTGGTTCAGCCGGCGTCTACCGTTTCGAGCGACGTGTCGGACGACCTACTGCAGCCGGCTTCGTTTGGCAGCGACCAGAAGGCGGACCAGAAAGACAGCTGTGATAGCTGCGGTGGCAAGGGGGACGGTAAAGGCGGCAAGGGCGGCTGCAGCTGTTACCTGTTTGGGCCGAGCGAACCCTTTGAATTCTCGTCGGGCGACAACTGCCTCGGCATCAAGTTTGGCGGCTGGACCCAGTTCGGTTATCACAACAAGGCCAGCTACCACGACTTCTTCAACCAGAATCCTAACCAGGTTCACCTGCACCAACAGTGGCTCTACGCGGAGCGTGTGGCCGACGGGAGCTGCGGCTGGGACTGGGGTTTCCGCACGGACGTGTTGTACGGTATCGATGCCAACAACACCCAGGGTTTTGGTAACAACCCAGGCGTCTGGGATTTTCAAAACGGCTTTGATCACGGAGTCTATGGCTTCGCCCTGCCGCAGGTGTACGCCGAAGTCGCCAAAGGCGACTTGTCCGTCAAGGTCGGACATTTCTACACCCTGATTGGCTATGAAGTGGTTGCCGCTCCCGACAACTTCTTCTACAGCCATGCGTTCACGATGAACAACAGCGAGCCGTTTACGCACACCGGTGCGATCGGAACGTACAATGTGAACGACCATGTCACGGCCTACGGCGGTTGGACCGCTGGTTGGGACACCGGTTTCGACCAGTACGGAAGCGGCAGCAGTTGGTTGGGTGGCCTGAGCTTGTCGTTGACCGACAACATGACGCTGACCTACATGAGCACGTACGGCGACTTTGGTTTCCTCGCGCCGGGCGAAGACGATTCCTATTCGCACAGCATCGTTTTGGATGTGGCGGTGACCGATCGCCTGCAGTACATCTTCCAGAGCGACATGCTGAGCGCTGGGAATTCCAATACCGTCGCGACGGGCCCGACGGCGATCGCGGAAACGGAGACCATCGGCATCAACCAGTACCTGATCTACACGCTCAACGATTGCTGGGCCGCTGGTACGCGACTTGAATGGTGGAAGCACGATGGCATTTCGGCCAACGCTGCGACGTTCGGCGTGAATTACAAGCCGCACGCGAACCTTGTCTTCCGGCCGGAAGTCAAGCACGAATGGGAGCCGGGTATGAACCGGGATCAAACGATCTTCGGGATGGACGCGATCCTGACGTATTAAGCTCACTAAGCACCGCTTAGTGCAACATGGTACTTCTGTTACCTTGTGTTGTGGGATGGCCGTTCGGTTCGCCGAGCGGCCATCTTTTATTCTTGCCGTGGCTCAGTCCCCGACGGTAGTGTACAAATCGTGCAAGCGCGAACCGCGTGGGCTTAGCATCTTGAATCGTCGTGGGCAGGCGTATTTTTGACCCGCCGCTTCGTACCCTTGAAGCAACCAGATCCACATCACAGAGGATTGCACGCCACCAGACACGAAGCCGACATGCATTTGGCAGCAAGAATCTCGCAACGTAGCAACGGACGTTCTGCGTGTGGAATGTGTCGCGGCGGCGCCTCGTCAAGTCTTGCCTCACCGCCTGAGGTGATGCTTTGCAGAAATGAATGAGCCGGGCACCGATCGGTGAAGTCGAGACACTATGCAGACTGAACTACCGCGTCACGAGGTTGTCCTGTTGGGCGTTGGTCATACCAATGCCCACGTGCTGCGAATGTGGAAGATGCAGCCGCTGCCGGCGGCGCAATTGACATGCATTTCCAATTTCTCGATCGCATCCTATTCCGGAATGCTGCCCGGAGTTCTGGCTGGCAACTATTCTGCCGAGAGGATGGAGATTGATTTGGTCAGGCTGTGCGCTTCCGCGGGTGCGCGGTTGGTTGTGGGCACGGTCGTCGGCCTTGACCACGAGGCGCAGCAGGTTCAGCTGGCAGACCGTCCGGCAATTCCCTATGACGTCCTTTCGATCGGCATCGGTTCGATACCGACCGAAGCAGGAGTTGCTGGCCTGGACGACACGGTCATGCGCATCAAGCCGATGCAGACGTTTGTGCCGCGGTTGGAAGCCCGGCTGATGCAATTGCGTGCTGCACGCGGCGACGAGCCGCTACGGATCGCCGTCGTCGGCGGCGGGGCGGGCGGCGTGGAGATCGCCCTCTGCCTCAGGCCGCGACTCAGAACACTATTGGGTGAT
>JAUIHJ010000429.1 GCA_030432015.1 bacterium | reverse complement strand
GTCGGGTCACGTCGTGTGGCCTGGCAGGGAGCCGAGGCGAAGACAATCGTTGTCGAACCATGGTGTCGTTTCCATGTCCTCGCCCCGGTTCCTCAACAGGACATTAACCCACTCCCGTCAGTTCAGGGATCGATTCGTAGCCAGCCCGGTATTGCCGAACCATGCCCACCTTGCGCGGATCGACGGTCAGCCAGTTCTTCAGCCGGACCATTTCCGGGTCGGCGTGAATCCGTTGCAGATGAAACGCATGGTCTCCCGGAAAGTTGTAGCCGCCGTAAGCCGAGCAAACGCCGGCGTATCCAGCGTGGCGCGCCATCGAGAATGCCTCGCTCGACAGGTGTTGTGGTAGCCCGTAGGGAAAAGAGAAATACGACACTGGAGTTTGCAATGCCTCTTCAAGTTCCTCGCGGCAGCCAACGACTTCGTCGTACAACGCATCCGAACTGCACGTTGCGCCGAGGTCGGCGTGTGTCCGGGTGTGGGCGCCAATCTCGACCCCGGCCTTCACGAATTGCCGAAGTTGGTCAACCGTATTGGTCGGCAGCGGTCGCCCCGCGGCGACGTCGTGCGGAAACGGGCGTTCCTCAAGGATATATCGGGACGCGACGAAGTAGGTGACCGGGATCTTGAGTTCGACCAGCAGAGGAAGAGCCGTCGTGCAATTTTCCGCGTAACCGTCATCGAAGGTAATGGCCACGGACGGTCGATCGTTCCAGCCCGCTTCCATGCGACGCTGCGTCTGCTCGAGGGAGATCAAATCGAAATGGCGGGACAGCCAGCGAATTTGACGCTCAAACGTCGCCGTCGACATACTCCAGCCGTTGGGCGTGTGATCGGCAACTCGATGGTAAAACAGGATCATCGCGGGAGCGCGACCTGCGCGGGCGGCAGCAGCGTTGCGGCGGCAACGGTGAGGCCAGGCGCAGCAATAATACGTCCCCAGCACCAGGTGCGAGATGTGCGATGCGATTCCAGACACCGAGATTCCTTTCACTTAGTGGACGCCCGTGAGTGTGAGCCCCTGTTTGACCCAGTCCTTCATGACCTGACCGGCAAGCCAGGCGTGATTTCGCAACTGTGGCCCAATGCGATGTGACGCGACGCGAAGCCGTTCCGTCTTCACCGGTGCGGCGCCCCATGTCGCTTTGTACGGTTCGTCGCCGCGCAAAAAATCGACGGTTTGGCACCCATTTTCAATTGCCTCGATGATAATGAGGCTCATAATCGCGTGGCCCGGTGAGTGCTGCCGCGCGGAAGGGTCCAGGCCGCTTTGGTAGGCATACAAGGTGTCGGCACTTGCTACGAGGAATTCTGCCACCGCTGGCCGCCCATCGATCTCCAGCCAGACCAGGTTCAGCATTCCCGCGGCCAACAGGTCGGCGGCACATGCGTGAATGAAATTCGCGAAGTTAGCAGAGTCGAAACACCCTGGCTTGCCCAGATGGTTCCAGCGGCGTTGGTGCAAGTCGACAAAAACCTGCATGCCAAGATTCAGTTCGTCGGCAGTGCGGACCGAGCGCACCACCCCGCGTCCGGTTTCGAACAAGCGGTCCTGAGCCTTGCGGATTTTCTTGGCGTGGGCCTTCTTGAGGCCGTTAAGGAATTCGCTCGGCGACGACGGCAGCGGCATGCGCCAGCAGTTCAGCGCAGGGCGTCGATTGCAGGTGCAGCCATGGTCCCGCAACGCCTTGACAAGCGATGTTAGGTAGTGGTCCCCAACCGGGATGCCGTCGAAATCGAGAAGGTCCCATTGGTCTTCTGCTTTGGTCCCTCCCGCCGCCGCGTCGACCAGCCAGGTGGCAAGCGCTCTAACAACCTCTTGGCCGTGCTCAGGCGTACTGAGAATCGTCAGATAATCGGAACAGACCTTTCCCGATCCCAGGAACTGAATCACATGCCCGTCGCTGCCGCGATGTTCAATAAACCAGGGTGCGAGGCCGACCAGGATATCGGCATCGTCGTACACCGCCAACGTGAAAAGCGATTTTCCGTCGCTGTAGTGTTTCCACCAGTTCAATAACCACTGCCATGTGCGAAAGGGAACGCCGGATGCGAGGCAGTTCCAATCAGGAGCCAGTCGCTGAAGGTCTTCGGTGGTCGTGATGCGGGTAACATACATGGTGCCACGCGTTATGCGAAGGGTGGTCGTAGGAAGTGCCGAGTAGCCTTAGGTGACCGTGTCGCCAGCGGAACTGATGGGCGACCTCAGTCGTATCGCGGCGCGATGCCAGTTGGCGGAACGAGCCGCTGCCGACAGCCGTGCCTCATTCTCCGTCTCAACTCTCGGTCACAACTCGCGGTAAGCAAGTTGAATGAGACGATAAGGACGAAAAAACGGGCGCCATTCGGGTTGCCCTCCGCTGGCGTGTTGCAAAAAAGCAACACCTGCCACACGTTGCCATGCTTTGCCGGGAAGTGGCGACAATCACTTGACGACGCCAGAATTCCACTCGCCGTGGCGCGACGACCATGCGGTTTCGCATGGCGTAACCTATGTTTTTGGTGGGAAACCGTTGTTTTCGCCAGGACAAGTGTTGCGGCAGACCCCGGTGTCCTGTCGAACGTTCGGTGTCCACTCGCACGTTCCACGGATTGTCGCTTGGCAAGAGTGCTTGGTTACACCTTGGTTGCTGGTTTATTGCGCTGCGGGTGACGATTTTCGTCGCCAGGCAAGATCCTGAGCGTAAGCAAGACACGCGTGTTGCCCGTGCTATTTTCTGAGTTGGGCCTGCCACAAGAAATGCCACATGGTTGTTTTTCTCGTCATTGGCGGAATCGTCGCACTTGTCTGGAGCGCCTTAGCGCTTCGGCACGGCGGCTTGCTGGCCGGTACGCTGGCGGTCGTCCTGGTGGGAAGCTGCTTTGGGCACGCGTACTTCAATGTCACGGTGGGGCCGTTTCCGATTACGTTCGATCGATTGATGTTGGCGGGACTATTGGTCGTCTTCGTGGTGGCATTCCGCACGGCGCTGGTGGATGCGAAACCCCTCACGCCGGCAGATTGGGTGCTTGGGCTATTTTTGCTGACGCTCACCTTGAGCACGTTTTCGAATGCGTGGCGCGTCGACGGGTCGCAACCCGCGGCCACGCTGCTGTTTTTCTATGGCCTGCCGGTGGCGGTCTATTGGTTGGCCCGCAACTCGCAACTTGACCAACCTCACTTGCGTCTCCTGATGAGGTTCTTTGCCATCTTCGGACTGTACCTCGCTGTGACGGCCATTGCGGAACAGCAACAGGTTTGGAGTCTGGTCTTTCCTCGCTACATTGCCTCGCCGGCTCATGAAGAATTCTTTGGTCGCGGGCGAGGACCATTCTTGAACCCTGTCGCTTGCGGGCTCTACCTGTCCTGCGGGTTATTTGCGACCCTCTTTGCCTGGCCTCGGTTTCAGCCTCCAGGCCGTATGACCATTCTGGCCCTGGCGGCTGTCATCGTAACCGGGATCTACTGCACGCTGACGCGGAGTGTGTGGCTGGGAGCGGGGCTCGGGCTGATGCTAACGATCATGCTGAGCGTTCCCAAAGCGTCGCGGATCCCGATGTTCATCGTCCTGGTGATGGCGGGAACCGGATTTCTGGCCATCAAAGGGAGCAGCCTGGTCTCCTTCAAACGGGACAGGCATGTCAGTGTTTACGATATGAACGAATCTGCCACGCTTCGCCCAATTCTCGCGACCGTGGCCCTGAACATGTTCTATGACCGACCGGTCCTGGGGCACGGGTTTGGTCAATACAAGCACGTCGATGTGAACTATCTACGCGACCCAGACTCGGATTTGCCATTGGAGAAGGCGAAGCCCTATGTGCAGCACAATGTGTTTCTGTCACTGTTGGCCGAAACGGGTGCGCTCGGCCTGTCGCTGTACGTGACGCTGTTGTTGCTGTGGGGGCGGACCGCCTGGCGCGTGTGGTCGTCAGCGGAGTGCACATTGAGCGAGCGCCAGGTTGGCCTGTTGACACTGGTCGTGCTCACTGCACACGTGGCCAATGGGATGTTCCACGAGGTTTCAATTATCCCGATGAGCAACATGTTGCTGCTGTTGGTCGTCGGCGTCTGTCAGGGCGTGGCGGGGCGACACAACGCGTCTGTTGAGGTCGCGACCCGACCGACCTACGACATCAGGGCCGCTCAAACGCTGCCGGCCCGTTAGGTGACCGCACCGACTGCCGCAACGTGGAGGAGATTTTCTATGCCGATCACGATCGAACACTCATCCGTCGCTCCCGACGTGGAGACCGTTGATTGCAGTGACACGCCGTTTTCCAACGCTGCGCTGCCTCGAATCGATCTGTTCGGAATTCAGATCGACGCGGTCAACATGTCACAGGCGGTCGTTCGCATTCGTCAACTCATCGACCAGCGCCTTGAGCCATGTCGATTCGTCGTCACTCCCAACGTCGACCATGTTGTGATGTTGCAAACCAATGGTGATTTTCGCCAGGCCTACCGCCAGGCGGAGCTCGTTTTGGCCGATGGCTGGCCCGTGGTCTGGGCGTCGCGCAAGCTGGGCAAGCCGCTGCCGGGAGTCGTGCCGGGCTCTGATCTGGTTCCAGCACTGTTTCGCCAGGCGAGCGAATCGCACCTGGCCGAACGCGGATCGCCGCTACGTGTCTATTTGTTAGGCGCAGCCGTCGGCGTGGCAGCGCGGGCAGCTCGACACATCGAATGCACCTGGTCTGGTGTGGATGTTGTCGGCGAGTACAGCCCACCGGCCGGGTTCGAGCACGATGCGATCGAGACCGCCCGTATCCTGGACCGCATTTCGTCCGTGCGGCCAGATTTGCTCGTCGTGGGCTTCGGCGCACCCAAGCAAGAGCTCTGGGTGCACCGTCATCAGGAGGATCTAAAGGCGAGTGTTGCCTTGTGCGTTGGCGCGACAATCGATTTTCTCGCCGGCGAGCGCCGGCGAGCTCCACTCTGGATGCGTCGGGCTCGGCTCGAATGGCTCCACCGTCTGCTCTGCGAGCCGCGCCGCTTGTGCGGGCGTTATGCCCGCGGCGCCCGGGTGTTTCCCAGATTAGTCTGGCAGGAATGGCGAACCGCAGCCCGCCAGCAGGCGTGATCAGCCAGAGTTAACGGGCGGTCGCGCGAATGCAGCCGATCGTCGCTAGAGGACGGGGCCGAGCATCGCGACGCTGTTATTCCAGAGCCGTCGTCGAATGGACCAATTGTCAACTTCTTCGGCCGTAACCATATTTGATGACGCCAGATAGTGGTCCTGCCGCTGGCGCACAACCGAGGTCAACTGGCGATCGTAAAAGAGAATATTGTTCTCATAATTTAGGTCGAAACTGCGGCGGTCCATGTTCGCGGACCCGATCAGCGTCACTTCACCGTCGATGGTCAACGACTTCGTGTGGAGCAACCCGCCGACATATTCATGGATCTTGACGCCCGCCGCTAAGAGCTCGGCATAGTAGCTGCGGCTGGCGGCGGCGACGATCCACGAGTCGTTCTTGACCGGAAAGATAATTGTGGTGTCGACGCCCCGATAGGCGGTCGAGCAAAGTGCATCCTGCATCGATTCGTTGGGGACATAATAAGGTGTGGAGATCACCAGCTCACGGCGGGCGGCATGCATGAGCGACTGAAACATCTCAGGCATGGCCGAATACCGGACCGTGGGGCCGGTCCCGATTACCTGTGCCGGGAAGCCCGTCGAGGTAGCAGCAACCGGGCCAGGCAATAGGCCTCGAATGTCTTCGTCGACATAGGTCATCCAATCGCTGACGAACACGTGCTGGTTTTGCTGGACGATGGGTCCTTCAAATCGCATGACCGCATCGACCCAGGGGGCGTACTTGGGCTTCACGCGGAACTCCGGGTCCGCGCAGTTTTGGCTTCCGCAATAGGTAATCTGTCCGTCAATCACCAGGATTTTTCGGTGATTCCGGAGGTCGATCCGGCCCGCAAAGGGGCCCAGCAGCAAGTTGCCGATCGGCAACGCCACCGCCACATGGACACCGGCGTCACGCATTGACGTCCAATGCGCGGACTTGATCATGGCGCGCGAGCCGAGTCCGTCGGCCATGGCGCGGCACGTCACGCCCCGCGCGGCGGCACGTTTGAGCGCTTCGACGATTTTGCAACCGTTGTTGTCCCCCAGCCAGATGTAGAACAGGAGATGAACGTGATCGCTGGCCGCGTCAATATCCGCGACCATTGCGTCGATCGTGGCGTTGGAATCCGCCATCAGCGTCGCCGTATTGCCGTCAACTGGTGGCAATCCGCTGATCGACTCGCCAACACGAAACAAGTGGATCAGGCGTTCGGGCACACCCGCTTCGGGGCGATCCGCATCGCCGGCGACCGGCGCCTCAGGCGTTGGCAATTCGGCCAAGACCTTCCGCATTCGCGCGATCCGATGACGCCCGATGTTGACTTCACCGAACAAGAGATATGCCAGGATGCCCAAGCCCGGCACCGTTATGATGACCACGCTCCAGGCAATTCGCGAGGCGGGTTCACGATGGGGACGGAGAATGACGCGGACCATCGCGCCCACCACGATTAGCGCGTGGCAGGCAAACCCAATCGCAACTTCGAACATGAACGAGTCCTCGATTCGTAGCACGGGAAGCGGTGCATTGTAGTCCAAGTGTGCCCGATTGTATGGCCCAGGGAATTGGTACCCCAGGGGCGTTCGGTATTCCCAGTGAGGCGTTCGTCGAAATTGAAAATCCGCAGCTTCAGCGAGGGAGTTTTATGTAACTCGACGCGTCAGCAGGGGATGAATGACGAGGATCGCAATCAACACCTCGGTATCCCTCGCTGACGCGTCGGTTTACAAACTGCGCAGTTTGAGAAACACGAAATCCCAGGGGCCTACCTCGACTACAGAATCCGAGGCAATCGCCGGATCTGGAGCTCCGTCCCGCTGCGGTCCGCGGCTTGCCCTTGTTGGTGAACGCGTACGATCAGCGCATCGAGAGCAGGTACCGCACTGAACTTCTTGCCGAAACCGGCCCCGTCGACCTCGACATCAAGGAAAACTTCAGGACTGATGGTCTTGGAGCGTTGAAAGAAATTCTGCTTTCGTAACGTTGCCAGGATACCGTCCAGCTGTGCCTCGGGAAGGTCCAGCCGCCATGTCTCCTCGGCGCCAGCCGCGTCTGGCTGCGTACTGGCCGCACGCGTGTTCACTCCCGTCAATTTGGCCCAGACGCCGCCTGCGTGTTCCTGATCATCCAGCGGGCGGAACACCACGGTCGCTAAGGCGAACCCAGGACGTCCATCTGGGTGCGGATGGGTAATGTAAAGCTCGCTTGTCGTCACGCCCGGCAGCGACGGGCCGTGCGACGTGAACGACGGTTCGCCCGG
>JAUIHJ010000428.1 GCA_030432015.1 bacterium | reverse complement strand
AAGGTGCCCGTGACAGGAAACCACGCCGTCCCGCTGAGCGTTGGCCTCAAAATGGTTGACTGCTTCGACGAAGGGAATGTCTGTATCGGTCGCCAGCGCCTGGGCAACCCGTTTGCCAAATTCAGGATGCGTATTGATGCCGGAACCGACGGCCGTTCCGCCAGCCGGCAATTCCAGGACGTCTTCCAGCGCCTGCTGCGCGCGGCTCACTGACAACGTCAGCTGACGCGCGAAACCGCCGAATTCCTGACCCAGGCGCAAGGGAGTCGCATCCATCAGGTGGGTCCGCCCAATCTTCATGACCTGATCCCATTCCTTGGCTTTTTGTGCCAGGACCGCGCCGAACCGCTCGAGGGCCGGAATCAGATCGTGCTTGATCCGCTGGGCAACCGCTACGTGAATGGCCGTCGGGAAAATGTCATTCGTACTTTGTCCCATGTTCACGTGATCGTTGGGGTGGATCGGTTTGTCTGCCGCCAGGCGGTCTCCCCCCATGATCTCGATGGCACGATTGGCGATGACTTCATTGGTGTTCATATTGCTGGACGTGCCCGACCCGGTCTGAAATACGTCGATCGGGAACTCCGCGTCGTGCTTCCCAGCGGCCACTTCTTTGCACGCCTCGAGCAGGGCCTCAATCTGTGCTTCGTTCAGCGGTCGCTTGCCGGACCCTGAAAGTTTTCCCAGGTCTCGATTGGCAATCGCGCAGGCCAATTTGACCTGGCCGAGCGCATGAATCAGGGACTGCGGGAGGCACCACCCGGATACTGGAAAGTTTTCGACGGCACGTTGCGTTTGGGCACCATAATAGGCGTTTGCGGGGACTTGCACTTCCCCCATCGAGTCGTGTTCGGTGCGAAATTCAGTCATGGCCAAGTACTTTCGACGGAAAAATTTCCAAGCGAGTTATGTCGATCAGGATGCGGCAAAGTGACAATCAGCGGCAGGTCAACTACCGAGCCTGCTGGCGTTGCATGCACGCGCAGTTTGCTTGGCGGTCATAATAGCCATAAAGGGCTGGCCGTCCAAGGTGAATGAACGCACCCCACCGCCTTGGAACTGGGTGACCGGCATGCCTCGCGGCGTCGCCCTGCCAGCGGTTGGCGCGACAGGCCGTCTACGGAGTCGGGCGCAGCGGGCCCTTGTTGAGCATGGGTTGCAGTTCATCCACGAAGTCGCGCACGTCTTTGAATTCACGATAAACGCTGGCGAAGCGGACGAAGGCAACTTGATCGAGGGCGCCGAGTTGCTCCATCACCAGTGTGCCCAGGTCGCAGCTCTCGACTTCCTGCTCGAAATTGGCATACACCTCCGTTTCAACCGCCGCGATGATGGTGTCAATTTGTTCATCGCTGATGGGCCGCTTCCAGCACGCCTTTTCGAGGCCTTGCCGCATTTTTTCTCGACTGAACGGCTGCCGCTCGCCATGCTTCTTGACCACCTTGACCGACATTTCTTCCAACCGCTCGTAGGTCGTATAGCGGCGCTTGCAATCCAGGCACTCGCGCCGCCGACGAATCGCGTAACCATCGTCGCTGGCACGCGAATCGATCACGCGGTCATTATCGGTGCGACAAAACGGGCATCTCATAGACTTGCCATGTCTCTTGGTTGACAACAGGGTACGAACCGGCAAAAGCCAAGCCGTGATCGTCCCACCCAATATACATCACCGAGGCCGGACTTCGGTAGCCAGCTTAATCCGTCGCTTCGTTGAGACATCGCGATCGCGGCTGCGGGGAAACGGAAGTCCTGCCCCGAGTTCGCCGGCCAACCGGGACGCGCGCCCCTTGCCTGCGGACTAACGATGCGCAGGTTATCCCGCTATAATGCGACCGCGAGTTATCACCAGACAAGTTCTTGCCAGGACGTGGAGTCAGAAAATGCAGTGCTCGGCATGCGGTGCGGAATACTTGGAAGACGCGGTTTTTTGTGCCAAGTGTGGCCACAACTTAAAGGGCGAGGCGACGCCAACCGCTCCGGCGGCCCCCGGTAGCGAGGCCCCTTCCGCTAGTCTCGCAGAACGTTTCAGGAACTTGTCCGGCTCAGGCAAGGATGACGACGAAGAGGAAGTAAGTCTCTGGAAGGGCGGTTATTCGGCCAAGGCCATGATGGGTGGCTGGCTGATTTGCGGCGTTGCCAGCGCCCTGTTAATCGCGGCGACCGTGTTCTTTCCTGCCGCGTGGTTCGTCCTGATCCCACTCCTGTTTCTGGCTTGGATCTACGCGGCCTGCGTGCTCGCCTATCGTAAAATGAGCGTCAAGTATGAATTGACCACGCAACGCTTCGTGCACAAGTCGGGAGTCCTCCGACGCACCTCAGACCGGTTGGAGGTGATCGATATCGATGACGTCACGTATTCGCAAGGATTAATCGAGCGGATGGTGAACGTCGGGTCGATCCGCATCAGCTCCAGCGACCGGACACATCCGGAACTGGTGCTGATCGGAATCGAAGACGTCCGTATCGTCGCCGATACGATCGACGAAGTGCGGCGCAAAGAGCGTCGCCGTCGCGGATTGCACATCGAAGCAGTGTGAGTGTCGCCAGATCAGAAGACGAGTTTGAGCGCCTTGATACGCTTGGCCGTTTCCGCCATCATCGCATCCTCGGCGGCTTCATCCGCGGCCACGTAGGTGACTGAAAACCGCAGGAATGGTCCAGCGTCGTCCCAGGGCACGGTGACCAGCGAGCACTCTTTGATTAAGCACTGGCTGGCGTCTTCTCCACTGGAAAAGGTCGTCCCGTTTTCCGTCCCGCGAGGAATCGGCGTGTAGAGAAAATAGGTGCCCCCAGGCATCTCGCATTGGAATCCGCAATCCCGCAGCGTCGTAACCAGCTTTCGCAAACGCCGCTCGTATTTCTTCTGCACGCCTTGATGGATCGAGTCGTCCTCAAGGGCGGCGGCCGCCGCTTTCTGGATGGCGATGAATTGGCCCGAATCGCAATTGTCCTTGACGTCAGAGAAGGCCTGAACCAGCAACGGGTTTCCACATACCCAGCCGATGCGCCAGCCGATCATGTCGAATCCCTTCGACATCGAATGGATTTCGACGCCCACATCTCTCGCCCCCGGCACGGACAGAAAGCTGAGCGGCTCGCCGTCGAACGTAAGCATCAAGTGAGCGGCGTCCTGCACGACGACAAATTTGTGCTGCAGCGCAAGTTCGATGACCCGTTCGTAGAACTCGCGGGTCGCCGTCTTGCCAGTCGGGCTGTTCGGATAATTCAGCACCAGCAGTTTTGTTTTCTGCAGCACATCCTGCGGGACACTGGCCAGATCGGGCAAGAAGTCGTTTTCGGCCAAGAGGGGCAGCTTGAAAACGCTGCCGCCGTAGTAGTTCGTATGCGTGCCGGCGACCGGGTAGCCGGGAACCGTCATTAACGTCACATCACCGGGATTGATTAAGCACGCCGGGATCATGGCCAAGGCCGTTTTCGACCCGATGCAGTGATTGACTTCCGTAGCCGGATCGAGCGTGACGCCGCAGTTGCGGTGCATGAAACGCGCGACGGCCGCCTTGAATTCAGCGACGCCGTTGTCTGCGTAGCCGCGGTTTTCCGCAAGATTGATTTCCTTCGCCATTGTCTGACGCACCGATTCGGCTGCCATGTCATCGTTCTCGCCGATCCCGTAATCCAGCAAGTCGCGATCCGGATAGTCGGCAATGGCCTGCCGCTTGGCCCGCTTGATCTTCTCGAATTTGTAAATGTCGGTGCCCTTACCGTAATTCGCGCCTCCAATGCGGTCGGCGAAAAGCTGCTGAAAATACGGGTCGCTCATCCAATTCCTCGATCGTGTGGGTTTGTTTGTCAGTGGTGGTGGTTCGCGCTGGGGCAGTCGACAGCGCGACTCAGAGTAATCGAGCGCCGCGAATCGGGCAACCGGCGGGGAGAGAATCTCAGCGCCAGCGTTTTGAGGCGGGCAGCTTGATCCTGGGCACAACTTCCCGCTCGCGTTCTCCCCAACGACCAACGCCGCGCACGAGGCCGCGAAGCTGGTCGGCGGGGGGCCGCGAACCGACGCACAGACTGGCGACATACCCGCACAGCGCCGTCAAGGCCACACCAAGGGTGAATGCCCAGCCTGCCGCGCCCGCCTGCGAGCTACCGACCGGCTGGATCGGCAACGCCGCGACCGACGTCAGGCCGGCCGTCAAGGCCACGCCGATCATCAGGCCGATGACGGCACCCGGTGCATTGGTGCGCCGGGTAAAGAAGCCCAACAGGAACAGCGCCAGGAGCGGCCCACCCAGGGTGCCGGTCACGACCAGCAACACACTGACCAGGTCGACAGCCAGCACCATCCACAGCGCGCTCAGCGTGACACCGGTTCCCAGTACCAGCACGATTCCTCCGACGATCCGATCGGCCGTTCCCGGCGTCGAATGTTCCGGCTCCGAATTTCCCGGCGCTGCCAATTCTCCTGCCGCGGCCTCTGCCTCGCTTCCACCCAGGTGGGTCGCCACCATCCCGCTCACGGCAAGCAGTCCTCCGTCGAGCGTTGACAGGATTGCTGCGGCAATGGCAACCAGGCCCACACCGGCCAATCCCCAAGGCAGATGCGTGGCAATATACCAAGGTAGCAATTCGTTGTTCGCGCGCGAGTGCAAAACGACCTCGCCACGCCGCAGGCCCGCTGGGGGAGGATACCGAGTCAGCAGCGACGCCGCACGCAGGCCTTCTGGCCCGGTGTCATCCAGGATGGTATTCACATCGTCGACTGGGTCACGGCTGTTAGGACGGACGATCTGGCGTTGTTCGACCAGGCGTTCAATGTTTCCCGCATCGATGCGGGAATCGGCCGCGTTCCAGCGCCAGGGTGGGCCGCCGTCGGCGTCGCCTGGTGCGTCCCCCGCGTCCAGCGACCGGCGCGTCGTGGGATCGACGTTAACAACCCACCGCGCCCGCAGGCCCTCCGGATGGTCATGGAAAAACGCCAGCAACGCCAGGCCCAGATAGGTCAGCGTCACCACGATCACTGTCAGTGCCGTGCACCCCACCAGGAGCGTCCTGCGGGCGGTTGCGGTGTCCTTCACGGCCAGGAGACGCTGCAGCGTGACTTGATCGGCCACAAACATGGTCAGCAGGGACAACACGGCGGCCGGCACCAGACCCCATTGCGTCCATCCCGCCTCCCCCTGCGTCACGGTTGCCGGATACGCAATTCGACCCAACGAACTCGCCACGCGCGACACGCGCGCCGATCCGCCGTCCAATGCCATCCAGTTGCTGCAGACCAGCACCGCGACCGTGATCCCGATCACCAGCAACTGGATCGCATTGGCTTGCACAACGGCCCTGATGCCTCCCAGAAACGTATAGCAAGTCGCGACCGTGCCAAAGCACAGGATCAAGAGCCAAATCGGCAGACGCAGCCCGCTGCCAGTGACAAGGAGTTGGCAACCAAACGCTAACAGTCCGGCCAGCCAGATGGCCCGCCACATGATGAAGACGAGGCTGGCGACGGTTCGCGTTCGCGGATCGAAACGCAGCTCGAGATATTCGTAGACCGACGTCACGCCCAGGCCTTGATAGATGGGCAACACGACCCACCAGGCCAGCGGAACGGCCAGCCAGATGGCGAGCAGAATCCAGACGGCCAGGAGACCCACCTCGTAGCCCTGTCCAGCCAGGCCGATCAAGCTGAGCCCTCCCAAATGGGTCCCCACGACCGCCACGCCCGGTACCAATGAAACGGCTAACGACAAACCCGTTGGCAGCACCGCCAACGACCGGTCGCCCAGCAGGAAGGTGGTGACTCGCCTGTGCCGCTGCCGCGACGCCAACCCGATGACGACCAGGATTCCCAAGAAAATGGTCACCATCATGTAGTCGACGGAATGCAGAGCAACGAGCATGGCGACCGCGCCGTTTGGGAGGCAGAGAACAAACTGCCGAGTGCATTTGGAAGAACCCGCGTGGCTGCACGCGCCAGGCTACAGGAATCCACGGTCTGGCGACCGCAGCAATCCAAAGAACGAAGGCTTGACTGGGCGATAGCCTACTCGTCGTGGAGTGCGATCTCAAGAATGCCTGCTCGCACGATCGCGTATCGCATCACACTCGACCAGCGGCGCGCGCGTGGCTGGGCTGCCTTAACCGGCCATCTCCGGCGCCGTTCAACGGCCCAGCGTAAGCTCGGCCAGCCGCGCGGTCCTGGGCCGGTCAGTCCGTCCGGTGCACGACGCGCCGCGGTTGCACAGACGAGAGGTCATCGCGCCGTCGCGGTACATTCGGCAGGCGAGGAGCCGGACCATCCGTTCGCTCGCTGTCCATGTCACCAAGGTAGATGCGGCGAACTTCAGGGTGCTGCTTCACGTCTTCCGGCGATCCTTCGCACAGCACCGTTCCCTTATTGATCACATAGCACCGATCGGTCACTTCCAGGATTTCACGTGCTGCATGGTCGGTGATCAGGATCGAAATTCCCGCGTCGCACAGTTCTCGAATAATTCCCTGAATGCTTTGCACCGTCACCGGGTCAATGCCCGCGAAAGGTTCGTCCAGCATGATAATATTGGGATCCGAGATCAGGCTGCGGGCGATCTCCAGGCGACGCCGTTCGCCGCCTGACAATTTGCCGGCTCGCGATTTACGAATATGCGTAATCTTGAATTGCTCCAAGAGCTCGTTGCAGCGGTCGCGCCGGGCGCGGCGACCGAACTTCAGCAACTCCATCACGCAATACAGATTCTGCTCGGTCGTCAGCTTGGCGAAGATGCTCGATTCCTGTGCCAGATAGCCCATGTGGCCATCGCGGCAGCGGCGGTACATGGGCCAATTGGTCACCTCGGTGTCGCCCAAAAAGACCTGTCCCGCGTTCGGCTGAATGAGTCCGCAGATCATACGAAACGACGTGGTTTTGCCGGCGCCGTTGGGGCCCAGGAGCCCGACAATCTCGCCTTCATCGACGCGCAGGTTCACGCCGTCGACAACGCGCCGCGATCGGAATGACTTAACGAGTCCACGAGCTTCCAAAAGTGACATTCCTGAGTCCTCCTTGACCATCAATGCATGGGAACACTCCGCGCCGGCGATGTTATTGGATCGTCTCCATCCGTGAGAAATTCGGCCAAAATGGCCGCCAGGCGTGTGGCCAGTAAATCAACAGTGCCTTGCCGATCAGGTAACGACGCTCGACATAGGGGGGCGGGTCACCGGCGACCGACCACAGCCGCGCATCCTTACTCTGCGGGCTGTTGTCACCCATCGGAAAGAATTGATCTTCCTCGAGCTCAAAGCGAACTTCGCGGCGCGATTCGAACAGGTCCGTGGTCGACCAGGCGTGCGGATCCGTGACGATGCTCAACAATTCGTCG
>JAUIHJ010000427.1 GCA_030432015.1 bacterium | reverse complement strand
ACTCGGTGTTGGTATATTCGTTGTATTCGTCAGAAGCAAAGACATAGCGGAAACGCACCGTATCCGTGTTGGGGATAAAGTCGAACTCCAGCACCGTTGCGTCGTACGTGGTGAAACCGGAGAGACTATCCAATTCCGCATCACCAGGCTCGAAGAATTCCGATGTAACGTCGTCGAAGAGATTCGCTCCTGAAATATCCTTGACGGCACCGCTGCTCAGCGCAATGCCGGATGACAGCCCCAGGACGGCGTCGCCATTGTCGAACAGGCCGCCCGCCAGACTGGCACCGCTGTAGCTGATATTCGAGACCGAAATACCGCCGCCGACCAACCGGCTGACCAGGTCTGCCGGCGTAATGGGATTGACGAAGCGCGCCAGGTTGTTGGTCACGATGTTGCCATCACGGATGGCGACGCGGTAGTCTTCGACCTCACCGTCGGGTGCGGTGCCAATTGGCGATAGGCCGCCTGCGGTGCTGAATCTCCATCGCGCAAAGGTCGTGCCCAGGGTCGCACCGGCGGGCACGGTGAATGTCAATTGATTAACGCCAGCGACCAGCGGCTGGCTGATAAAGATTTGCTCGCCACCGTCGAGCCAATCCCCATCAGCGGTAAAGTCAATCCACGCATCCAGCTTCCCGGCCGCGGAGGCGGTGACTTCCACCTCCGCCAGCAAACCTGGGACGAGGGGACTCAGCAGTTGAACGCCATCGTCGAGAAAATCTCGTTGTGCACCTTCGAAAAACTCGATCGGATTGATGACGGGATCCGGCTGCCCGTCTCCCTCGACCGTAACGCCGTCCCCCAGGTAAAGCCCATCAACCACCACATGGCGAGCACCGTCGCTGGAAAAGAGTGTCGCATAATTCGCATCGGGTGCATCGCCAAAGTCAAACTGCGCGTTGGCAAAATCGATGAATTCCAGCCCACCTTCCACCAGCGGTTGCGGGCCGACCGATGGAGGTGAGGTGGCTGTCCAATCGAAGGGCACCTCTTCGCTAACCGTGTACAGACCGGGAACCAGTTCCTCGAACCAATACAGTCCGGTCTCCGTCAGCGGATCGATCTGGCCGTTGTGGTTGACGTCCATCGACATCGTGGTCGTGGTCAATTCGACCGACTCGCCCAACGCATTGATTCCAGTCAGCGTGATGTTGACTCCATCTACACCGGTTTCGTATTGACGTTGGAAGATGCCGATCCTGTTTTCGTTATCGAACAGGACATACCAAGTTCGCGTGGCAGCGTCGTAGGCAACCGCTTCGGCGTCGGCGAGTCCACCCGATAGTGCCGTCAAATCGATGCGATCGACGACGGTGCCCCAGAGTGTCATCGTGACCAATTCACCCAGCCCGTCATCCACCAGGAACAGATTGCCGGTCGCGGGGTCGAAATCGATGCCCTGGGGAGCGTCGAAGCCGGGGAACTGGGCGGCCGTACTTCCGCTCCCTTTCAGTTGGCCGTCGGCATCGTAGACATAGATTGCTTGTTGGCTGGAGTCGACAACGTAGTACACGCCCGTCGGGCCATGCAGCGTCGCGCCTTCAGGTTGGCCGCTTGGTGGATCCAGCACGACACGGCTGTTTGGCAGGATGGCACCGGTCTGGCCGTCGATGACATACAGACCGCCGTTGTTTCCGCCCGGTTGGGCATTACTGACCAGCAGCCTGCCGTTGGGCAGGTCGTCGAGACCGGCCACGGACGTGAGATCGACTTGAGCGGAATTGAGGAGATCGACCGGACCAGGTGCCGTTCCGATCTGCCCGATCACGCTGGCATTATCGTTGAGCGTACCGGAAACAAACAGCGTCCCCGTCTCTTTATCGAAAGCCAGGCCGCGCAGTTCAAGACCGCCAGTGATGTCGGTCACATCGATCGATCCAACGAACTCGATTTGGCCGCCGTCGGCGTTAGTGTCCTCAACTTTCTGTCCGTGAATGTTCGAGCGGACAAAGATGCGGGCCAGATGATCCTCGACTTCGCCGTCGCATCCAAACCCGGTCGGATCGAGATTGCCCTGCGGGCTGATGCGGAAACGTGATACCGTCGTGGCGGCCGCTGCATTGGCTGGAATGATGAAGGTCAGCGCGTTGTTGCCGTTGACGACGTCGGCCGAATCGAAAATCTGCTCGTCGGCGGTAAACATACCGTCCCCATTGAAGTCCATCCATGCATCCAGCTTCGCGCCGTCCGGGGCATTCTGCACGTTGACGGTGACGGGAGCATCATATTGGCCGACAAACAGGTGGCCGAAGGTGACCCCGTCTTCATCATCGACGGCCTGAAGATCGTCTCCGTTGGCCAGCGGCGAGGGATTGCCGCCAGATTCGATGTCGCGCTGGGCACCGAGTCGGGGGCCGCGGGGAATGTGATGCGGGCCGTCGGCAAGGGTGGTCGTGCCGTAGGTATCAGGGGCGTCGCCGTAGTCGTAAACTTCCAGGTAGGCATTGTCGAATTGGATGCCGAAATCCTGGGTGGTGATGATCGGGCCGACAAGCCCAGTCGGGGCGATGCTGCGGAAGCGCAAACGGGTCGCGTTGGACGTGGCGGAGAACGAAAAGAATTCTTCGGTCCAGCGGGGAGTTCCATCGTGCCCCGCCGCCGGCTTGTTGTAGGTTTGAGATGCAATCACGGCACCGCCGGGCAGCGAAATCGCTTCGACCTGGAGGATCTTATCCTCGTCATTGCGGCCCAGCGGATTCACGCCGACGTCGAACGTTAATGAGTACGGAATTCCAGGCGCCGTCTCAATCGTCTGAATCACGCCGCCGTGGCCGGGCGTACCATTCAGGTCCAGACTTTGGACGCCGTGGGTCGGCACCAGGTGCGACTCGTAAACCCAGTCAATCGTCTGCAGTGGAGTGGTCTGAGCCTCGACGTTCCAACCAGCGATGGCGGACGAGCCAGGTCCGAGCACGTAGATAGGAATCGTCGCATCGGGCGGGTTGGTAACAACGGCCCCGTTAATCAGCGTCGACGGATTGTTGAGGATTTCGAAGCTGCCGTTGACCAGCAGGTTACGGCTCGGCGCGAGGTGAATATTGTCGAGTGTCGGGCCGTAATCAAGCAAGGGCTGGCCGTCGCTGTCGGGAAGCGGCGCCGAGGCGAGAAATTCGATCGTCGTCGTGGTGTCGGTCGCAACAAAGGACCACTGTTTGCGGAGCCAACCGACGTCTTCGGACGTCGCGTCATCCGCAACGGTAAAGGAGAATTCCGCGGACTGACCGGCGGCGCTGACTTCGAGCACCTTCAGCGGATCCGCTGGATCCGGGAGTAGAAATCGGCCGATCGGATTCCCCGCCAGATCGAAACTCAATTCATATTCCTTGCCGGGAACAGTGGCAACGGTCTGCCGGACGCCGCCGCGACCGGGCGTCCCGCTGAGGTCCACGCTATAGGTCCCGTCGGAGGCAGCGAAGTGCTTGTCATGGACCCAGTCAATCGTTCCGTTTGGATCATCGGGATGGGCGAACGTCAGCCAGTTCGCCATGGCTTGCGAATTCACTGGCAATGTAAGGAACTGTTGCGCTGCGGTCGGCGGGGCGGGGACGTCTCCCGCGAGTTCAAAGCTACAGTTGAAAATCATGTTATCTGGCCCACAGTCCGAAACCGGCGGTGGCGGCAGAACAATGCGGACGCGGTGATCTTCAACTTCCCCGTCGAACGCCGGCCCCGTCGGTTCGGCGTCACCCACGGTGCTCAGCCGGAAGCGCGCATACGTGAAGCCATCGATGGCGTCGGGGGGAACCGCGAAAGCGACCTGGTTGTTCCCGGCGACAACCGGGAGGTTATCGGCGATCTGCTCCTGCGGACCGCTCCACGCGCCGTCGCCGTCAAAGTCGATCCACGCGTCCAGTCGAGCCCCTGCCGGTGCGTTCTGCACGTTGACCGTCACGCTGGCCGCGGCCTCGCCCGCCGTCAGTACGCCGAGGGTAATGCCATCTTCGTCGCTCGGCAGGCCGTTGATATCGTCACCCAGCGCACCGGGGGTCGGTTGACCGTCGTGTTCGTGGTCGCGATAGGTACCGAGCCTTGGGCCGATGGCGGGATGGACCGCGCCGTTGTTGGCCAGCAACGTGGGATAGGGTGCCGGCGCATCGCCGAGGTCAATCAGGTCTTCATTAAAGATGCCGTCGTCATTGAGAATCGTCATCTCCGCGCTTCCGTCGCCGAAACTGACGGCCAACCCGCCGGCTTGCAGGTTCGCAAGGACCAACGAGAAGATCTCGTCCGGCTCGAGCAGTTCGTCACCCAAAATCGAAACCGTCACGAGATCATCGGGAATCGTCGTCTGACCGGGCGCAATGGTCCGCTGGTCGCTGACGGCCAGGTAGTCCAATCCGGCGATCGTTGTTCCGTCCTGGGTGCCCAGGTCGAAGGTGACCGGCACGCTGACGGGGTTGTCAATGCTCAACTGAAACTGGGTGTCCGTTGTGCCAGCGTCGCCTTCGAGGCTCTCGCCAGAACCGACAACTGCAACGCTGATCACGGCGTCGTCATCGTTGATGATGGTCTTGATCGCAGAGCCTTGACCAATGGTGACTGCGCGACCGCCGTCGTCCAGGTCGCCGAGCATCAAAGAAAACTGTTCGTTCAATTCGACCAGCTTCTCGCCGGCAACATCCACGGTGATTTCGACTGGTTCGTTGGTGTTGGGTAGAAATGTGATCAGCCCGTTGACCGGCCAGTAGTCACCCAGCCCCAGGGCGGTGCCGTCGACGGTCGAGTAACCAATCGATGTCGAGGTTTCGATGGGATGGCTGAGCGATATGCTGAAGGTGACCGGTGTCGTGCCCGAATCGCCTTCGGGCGTCCCGGGGTCGCCCACGACGGCGACATCAAATGTGGCGAAGTCGTCGTTGGTGATGGTTTTGGTGGCGCGCGTTGTGCCGAACGAAACGTCTCGGCCCGCATTTTCCAGCGTCGCGATATCAAAGTGGAAGGTCTCGTTCAATTCCACGAGCATATCGCCGTAGATCTCTTCGACGATGACATCGACATACGACTCGCCTGGCTCGATGCTGACCGCACGTTGTTTTTCTTTGTAATCCGATCCCGCCGTCGCGGTGCCGTCAACGGTGGCATAACTTACGGTCACTTCGGCATCGACAGGATTTGTAACCGAAATCCGGAACGCGGCGCTGGTGGCACCGGAGTCGCCTTCAGGCATCGCAAGTGAACCCAACACGGCAACATTCACCACGGCCGAGTCATCATTGACGATCGTCTTCGTGGCCCGCGTCGTGCCCAGCGTCACGTTACGCCCGTTGGCTTGGGGCGCCGAGATATCGAAGTGGAAGTTCTCGTCGAGTTCCACCAACAGATCGCCCTTAATCGGCACCTGGACATCGACGTAGGACTGGCCGGACGTGATGGATGCAGTGCCGCTCGTCGCGACGTAATCGGAACTCGCTTCGGCCGTCCCGTCGACGGTGGTGTAATTGACTGTCACGTTGGAATTGACGAGATAGTCGAGTGAAATCCGAAAAGTCGCGTTGGCGGTGCCGGAGTCACCTTCCGGCATCGTAGGCGAACCAACCACCGCGACACTGACCTGAGCCGCGTCGTCATTGGTGATCGTGGCTCCCCCAACGCAGTCAAAGCAACCAGCATTGACCGGCGACGTCAGGTCCAAGAAGAAGAACTCGGTAAGCTCCACCACGTCGTCGCCGTTGACGACAACCGAAACCGTTTTCACGGTTTCATACGGTTGAAACGTCAACGATCCGCTCTTGGCAATGTAGTCGCTATTGGCGGTCGCCGAATTATTGCGTGTGGAGTAATTGACCGTGACCGGCACCACCGTCTCGTGTCGCGAATTGGAATCATCGGGCCGAACCAATTCGATCGTAAACGTGGCGTTCTTCGTTCCGCTGTCGCCTTCGGTGAGGATGACGTCACTGATCTTGAGGTTCGGCTGCGTAAACTGGCCGGCCAACGCCAGGTGCCTCGGAAACCCATAGCCGAGTCGTTTGGAGGGATTGTCTTCGATGCCGTTAAGATTGGTGTCGACCTTCCAGGTGGTGACCGTGTTTGGGGTCGTGCCGGAAACGGCCGCAATGCCGGTTTTTCGTGTACCAGCAAACTGGCCGAAGACCAATTCGTCGTTGCCGTCAGCGTAGGTAAGGATGCCATGCTTGATCGCCAGCGGTGAGGCGGTGTTGACACTACCGTAGCTCAGCGGATTCGGACCGCCGGTGTTGGTCGCAAAGTAGATCTGGTAATTCCCACCTGTGGAGACTTGCGACACGATCGCGGGAATGTCAGCGCCGACGCCACCGAACGTGTTGGCATTCCAGTTGCCAGCAATGGGCAGGTCGCCTTCAAAGCCGTAGGTCGCGAGAAAGTGAACCGGCGGATCGGCGCCTGCACCATTGGGGTTGAGGTTGGGATCGCTTCCAATCGGGATGTACTCGACAGGATGTTCCGGGGCTGGCTGGTTGTTGATGTACATCGCAGGCGTGAAATCTTTGCCATAGATGATGTGCCAGTCGTACGGTCTTGGCGCGACGGTCCCCGTGGGTCGCGCGATTCCGACATCGGTCAGGCCGTCGCCGTCAAAGTCGCCGACGACCGGTTGGTCGCCCAATTCCCAGCGACCAAAGTAAAAGATGATGTCGGAATCCTGGTTGTTCCGGGCATCGCGGCCGTTGTCGAGCGGATCGGTGTCGAGGTTCCATTGCCACCAACCCTTGGCATTGTCGCTGACTTGCGGCAGATACGGTGCGCGTTCGACGCTACCGGGGCGCGACAGACCGTCATTGGGCAAGAACTGTCCATTGCCATGATCGAATCGCGGCCAACGCCCCACCAACGGTTTGTGTTGCCAGGGATAGGGAGCTCCGGCGGGGCCCCCGGCGGCATCCTTGGTGATGTTCTGCAGGGCGCCTGGCCCATGGCCAAAGTCGAACGCGATTTCCAAGTCGGACGCATTGTCGGTATTCAGGTAGTAGCGTCGCAGCTCGAACGAAGTTCCGCCGCTTTGCCCAACGACGCCATCCTCGTTGGCCAGGGCCGCGTAGTTGGCCAGTGCCGAGAACGGGCTGGCGGCCAGCACCACGCGTGCTTCGAGCGACTCGGGCGGAGCCATCGTGCGCTGCGAGCGCATCGAGGACGGTGTTGGTGCATGCCGGAGCAGCGCGGCAGGAAAAGTCGCGCGTAATGGCGCCAGAAACCTTTGGCGAATCAGTGTCTTACTTTGGACCAGGACTCGGTGAAGTTTTCCGCGTGGCATTGCATGGTCTCCCCAACGATTCGTTATCGCAAGCACGATGCGCACAAGAACACACACCTGCCCCACGCACGTGCGTCGATAAGATCGTGGTACTTTGAGATTTAGAT
>JAUIHJ010000426.1 GCA_030432015.1 bacterium | reverse complement strand
CAACGTTTCTCCGTCGAGGGTTACTTTGCCAGTGACGGTTCCCAAGTCACTGCGTCCGCAGCCAGCAACCATGACTGTAAGGATCGCCATCGCGATCCAAGATCCAACGCCGCGTGCATTCATCATTTTCCTCGACTCCTTGTTAACTGTCTTGTGGTGGCTTGAGCCCAGGTGGCGATGCCACCTGCAAGAGTACTCAGGCCGCGCCGACCGGATGGAAGGGCCGCCAGGGGGATGCTCCTGTGTCGGCCAGATTATTAAACGCAGGCCCAGGGCGGCGTGGCCGCCGCCCTGGGCGCTGCATGCTAGGTAAGGTGGCCTTCTCCCGCTCGATCAATCTGGGAACGAGAACGGGAATCCGTCATTGCGACGGGCGAGCCGGTGATAGACGCCATACGTCGGTTCGTAGCGAACGTCGCCGGGCCGAAAGAAGTCGTAACAGTTTCGGCCGCCGACGGAACAGGGGCGGACTTCGATCGTGTCCGCGATGAATCGGCAGGACCCGTCAGCCAGGGCAAACATGGCACCGCCGGGATGCAGGCTGGAAAAGCCCTCCGAGCAGCCTTGCCGTGAATTCCAGGCAAATGGCGGATCCGGCGAATTTAAGAGCACGCGGGCATTGGCCGTGTTGTAGTAAAACCCGCGGGTTCCGTTGCCGCGCGGGTTACGCACGCCGACCCAGGTACCACCACGGCAGAAGAGCGTGTCCCGCTCGCCGATCAAGAAAGTGTTACTGGTGCCGTCCAGCACGTCGCGCAACTTCACCGCTCGAATTCCCATGAACATGCCGTGCGTGTCGTTACTCACGTTCGTCTGATTGTTGTTCCGCATGCCACGGCTGGACATGTAATTGCTGGCCGCTGGCTGCCAGTTTCCTAAGCCTGCAGCGCTTGTACCGACGCCACCCCCAAAGTGACGTGCCGAGCCTGTAAGCGGTTCGTCAATGTTGGAATCACTGGGGCAGACGTAACCTGGAATTTTCGTCTGCAAGAACGGCAACACCTGAGCTCCGCGGTTGGCAAGCAAGTGGACCAGCGAGGTGCTACTAATATCTAACTGGTCGTACATCGGCTGCTGTTCCATGAACGGCAAGATCAGCGCTTGCCACCCCCAACCTTCGGTGTTGGCCGATGCGGCTGGCGTGTTTCCGGAAAAAATGTGATTGGGCGGGAAAGTCTTGTAGGTGTCATGGTAATTGTGACACGCTAAGGCCTGCTGCTTGAGATTGTTGGTGCATTGCATTCGGCGAGCTGCTTCGCGGGCAGCTTGCACGGCCGGCAGCAATAAAGCGACCAGGATCCCGATGATGGCGATGACCACCAATAGTTCTACGAGGGTAAATCCCCCACGACGTTTTACGTCCATAGTACCACCTCAGAACGAGATTGAATGGGATAAAATTGGCACACAAGAACTGTGCACCCAGAATTAGTAGCGGGAGGTAGCCTATCTGATCGTGGCCAGGATTGCAAATTTTCTTGCATTCTTGCTAGATGCCAGTTGAGCCACCCGACCGACAGCGCACGGCCTTTAGGTGTCGCTGCAGCTTGGAGTTAGATCGTTACGCTGCGTTACATAATCGTCCCCGTTCTCCGCAGCTGGTGTCGGTGGAATACGTGAACCCCGCAAATTCAAGGTGTGGCAGCGAGGGACAATCGATCTTGTCTCATCCGTCACCGATGCATGGCTGTACCGCTACCCTCGGCAACTCGAATTCACAGCATTAACAATGCCTGAGATCCCCAGACAGCCTGGCCGCCCAGCGTGGTCAAATTCAGCAAAAGACTGCGGATCCGTGCTGGTCGACCTAATTTGACTTGGCTTCAGGCAGCTGTAGCGACAAGGCCAGAACGGACCAGGCGCTGGCAGCCGTGGAAATGAATTGGTCTTTGCCGTGCGGAAAGCCGGTCTCAAAGTACGTCTGAAAGCCCTTGGCACGCGTTACGACGTGCCACGAGCCGTCGGCGAGCTGCGTATCAAGCAGATAGCGGATGCCGTGTCCGATGGCGGTGTGATCGTCCGACAGGCCGGTTGTCTGCATCAGGGCGACGAGTACCGTTGACGTAGCATATACGTCACTGGGCATATCATCCAGTTGCGCCCAGCCTCCATCGGCACGCTGGGTGGCCAGCAGTTGCGCGGCGGCGTCTTCAATGGCGGCGTCCTCCACATCGACATGCATCAGCGCACGCAA
Organism: bacterium; assembly: GCA_030432015.1. GTDB lineage: Bacteria > Planctomycetota > Planctomycetia > Pirellulales > Pirellulaceae > ARS98. Next base: position 5,156 of record JAUIHJ010000426.1, on the reverse strand, counting down.
TCGAAAGACGCGATCCTCCGTGTCACTTGGTTTGGTCTGGAGCAACCACGGTTGAACTTGTTCCGTGCGTGCCTCGATATCCGCCTGTTGCTGCTCGGTGCCAAATGTGGCCAGAGCCCGCAACGCCACGTACGTATTGGTGAAACGACTGCCTGACGTGGGTGGACGTTGACTCGCCTGGCTCCAGTGATTCGCCTTGCGTTGGTGTGTCAGCAAGTAATTCGTGACAGCCGCCGTCAAGTCGTTGGGTTGCTGGCCCGCCGATTCAAGCGCCCACAAGGCATAACCCGCGGTGACCACTCGCCCGCCTTGCCCTTTGCCTTCCTGATAGGCCTTGCGTCCACGCTCAAGGTGTTTGACCGTGTGCTGGACCTGGCGATTGAAATTTTCGTCGTCGATCGTGAAGCCGCGACGCTTGGCAGCGGCCAGCGCCAGAATCGGAATGGCCTGGCTGTGGCAGGTGAAGCAGGTGCGATGTTCCGCCGATCCCGCGCTGCCTGCTTCGATCAACGGGATGGCCTGGCGGATTGCCGCTCGGATCTCTTCTGCCGACGTCTCCGGTTCAGCAGCCGAAGTTGCACCAGTCATTATGATAATGCCCAGCATGGCAATTAACGCCAATCGGATCGGTGGCTGCATACCTCGCCCCTTACTTGTTGTAGAACGGAAAGAGTTTCTTTAGTTCTTCGTGATTCGGCTGGCGACCGTATTCGCAAACTTCGAACGCTTCGGCATGTTTGACATGCTTGCCGACTTCGTCACCGTACCATGCGATCAGGGCGCCGCGATACGTATCGGCGATGCGGCTTTGCCGTCTCGACCAGCTTTCGGTCGCCCATTCACGGCGGGCGATTGGGTTGTCCGCATGCCGCTGTCGCAGCGTCTCTTCGGAGCCGAGTGCGCCGCCCTCGTAAACCTGCGAGACCAACGCGTCGACGGCGTCCATCTTCTTCTCAAACACGTCGTCAATTGAGACGATCACATCCGGCGTAAACGGGTTCGGCTTTTGAAAGCCATCCGAATAGTACATGAAGACGGGGTTGCGTCTGAGCCGCGGTGTATCGGGACAAAAGTAGGGAACGGCCACCATATACGCTGCGTCTTGCACGAGCACGCCGGTGTAGCGGTGGTCGGGATGGTAATCGTTGGGACGATGGGTAATCACGATATCCGCCTTCCAATCGCGGATCAGTCGCGTGATCTTCTTACGGTTTTCAAGTGTCGGGAGCAACTCGCCGTCGTGGATGTCCAAGACTTCGGCGGTGGTGCCCATCCTTTTCGCGGCCTCATGAACTTCGGCGGTACGGCGCCGGGCCAAAGGACCGCCCGCCATTCGCCAGTGACCGATGTCACCGTTGGTGACGGAGACCATTTTGACATGGTGTCCCTGTTGCGCCCATTTAACCGCCGTGCCCGCCATTTTGAATTCGCAATCGTCCGGGTGGGCTCCGAAGGCGATGATGCGCAGCTTGCCGTCGTCGCTGTCGGCGGACGCGAATTGTGGAACGACGCTGGCGGCGGCAAGCATGAAAAGGAGGATGCACACTTTCAAGTAACTCATGTCGCAGTTCCAGGGTTGGTGAGAGAATCAAGGGCGGGGAGCAGATCGGCCGGTGCCGTGAGCATGACGCGCCGGCACCATGCGTCACGATGCAGTGCTCCAATCAGTATACGGAACCCGACATCGTGATTGCACCCACGGAATGCCCGCGATGCGCTGGTCGGAACGGTTGGGGATACCTGGGGTTGATCGCCTCCGGTCCCGCCGGAAGTTGATCGCCGGAAGGCTGGTACCGTATGGCCGGGCCAGTCGCCGGTGCGGACGCGATCAGGCGCCGGCGGAACTCAAACGAGACTCAAGCTTCGTTGGGAAAGTGAGAGTTTTCGATGATCCCCAGGATGTTGTTGAATGGATCAAAGACCGAGGCAACCTTGATGCCGCCCCCGACTTCCTGGATCTCATGGTGGAGTTTGGCGCCCAAGTCAAGCAGCCGTTGGAATTCCTGCGCGCAGTCCGTGACGCCCCAGTAGGCCACGGCGCCTCCCTGGCTTGTCGGAGGACCGGAGGCATCTGGGTCTAATCCCAATTCGAACCCACCCACATTGAAGCCGACGTAGAACGGTTCGTCGAAGTAGGGCTGGGTCCCAAGGGCGTCAGCATACCAGGCCTTGGCCCGCGCGATATCCGGGGTGTGATACACGACGGTTCGGAGGCCGAGAAAGTTTGTTGAACGCTCTGGCATGTTGCACCTTGCTGGAAGAAAAATACGATTCACTCGGGCTTTGCGGTTACCGGCAACGCGGCCTTGGTGTCCTGTCGCCAGGCGTGAAGTCTTGCTCGCAGTGTCGCGGCCTGGGTGGGCTGTGTGGCGGCCAGGTTGCGCGTCTCGCCGAGGTCATTCGCGAGGTCGTATAACTCGAGTGAACCGTCGTCGAACCGCTCGATCAATTTGTACCGGCCTTGGCGAATGACGCTTCCCAGGCGGTTGCCGCCATGGAAGGCATAGTTGGGGTAGTGGAAATAGATTGCGTCGCGTGTTAGCGAGCCAGCCTGCGTCAGCAGCGGCATCAGCGATTCGCCATCGAGACGATGTGTTCGCGAACGTGTGACTGCGGCCGCTTCGTAGATCGTTGGCAGGAAGTCCATACTGATCACGGGTGTATCGCACGTGCTGCCGGCGGCCACAACGCCGGGCCAGCGGACGATCTGCGGTACGCGAATTCCGCCTTCGTACAAGTAGCCTTTGGCCGCGCGAAGGGGGCGATTGTCAGCGACCCCGCCAAAGGCGCCATTGTCGGATGTGAACAGGATGAGGGTCTTGTCGGTCAATTCGAGTTCGTCCAGTGACCGCATGATCCGTCCGACGGAAGCATCCATGGCCTCGATCATCGCCGCGTACCGCGCGTCGAGCTGACCCAGATCGTCGCGGCCTTCATATTTTTTGATCAGTTCCGCGGGGGCTTCCATGGGCCAGTGGACGGTGTAATTCCAGAGCACACCCAGAAAAGGGCGGTCACGATTCGCTCGCATGAACCCGATCAATTCGTCGGCCAAGCGGTCCGGCAGATATTGTCCAGGAGTTTGGGGTGGCAGGGTGTGCAGGTTGAACGGATCGAAATACGAAAAAGGGCCACCCATGGCGCAGCCACCGTGGTTGACATCGAAGCCGTGAAACTCTGGGTAGTATCGCAGGTCGCCTTCCCCTTGCGTGTTTTGTTTTCGTGCGCCGGCAAGGTGCCACTTTCCAAAGAATCCGGTGGCGTAGCCGGCGGATTTTAATTCCTTGGGAAACGTCTCGTGCTGGGCTGGCAGGTGGTCCAGCATCGGGGCGGAGACCAGAGTGGCATCCGGCGGTGCAAACCGCTTCTGATCCGGAATGTGGTTGGTAATGTGCAAGCGCGCGGGGGATAAGCCGGTCAGCACCGCAGCACGCGTCGGCGAACAGACCGGCGCTGCCGCGTAGGCATCGGTGAATCGCATGCCTTCGCGCGCCAAGCGGTCAATGTTTGGCGTGTGCAGGCGTTCATTTCCCTGACAGCGAAGGTCCATCCAGCCCAGGTCGTCGATCATGATCATCAGAACATTGGGGCGCGGCGGCAGCCTCGTCGCGCCCAACACGGATGCATCAAGGGAGAGTGAAGCGACCGACCATACCGTCAAGCAGAAAAAGAAAAACGAGGGAACGGGGCGACTCATTGACGTGTCCTTCTGCCTGGGGAGGGCGAATTCAGCCTGTGTCCTCGGTGGGGCGACAGCCGGCAACTCGCCGCACACCTGCGCTCGCCGGTCGACGATCGACTGCCCGATTCTATCGCATACGATGTTCGGCTGCCCGTCGGCAATCGTAGGCAAGCAATGGTAGCTGTGTGGGGGTGGTCGATCGACCTTGACCGTCGGCCGGGGCATTTGGTATCTACCCTCACCGATTATTAGAGCCGAAATTTTAGACGATTCACCTATTTCATTGAGCATGCCTTGGCACCTCATATCCGCCGATTTCGCACCATTTGCCTAATTGCTGGAGCCATTCTGCTCTGGGCCAGTGTTGGCACGGCGCAGCAGAGTCGCCCTGTGGTCAGGACGGTCTACCAGGTTGGGACCAACGCTGGAGACGCGACCCTGGTACCCGTACCGCAGTTGGGCGGTACGCCGGTTGCCGGGGGAAGTCCCGGGGCGGCGGTCAGTTTAGGCACACCCGGTTTCGATCCCTATGCCACGGGCCCCCCCGCGGCGTCGACGCCCCCTTCGCTGTCCGGCGCGCCGGTTGCGCCCTACGGCAGTACGACGCCACCGAATTGGGGTGTCCCTTCCTGGAATGCCGCCACGACCCCCCAGGCGGCACCGACGTTTCCCGTCTATCCCGGCGGCACCGTCGCAACGACGCTGAATTTTCCAAACTTTCTCTGGACCAACCGGCCACTTCACGTCTCGCCGACGTTTATCGGGCACTATTGGAGCGGTCCTGTGAACGTCAATCCAATGGTGGTTGATGACGGAACCGGGTTACCATCCAAAGCGTATAGCGCCTTCTTGAATCTTCGCTGGCAGCCGATGCTAACGCCGACGTTTGGTGGCGACATTGATTTCAGTTTCGGCGGATTCAGCGACTACAACACGTTCGTTAACGACAGCTGGCGTTTCTACGGCACGGGCCTTTTTGTCGCGACCCTGACGCCGACGATGACCCTCAAGGGTGGGATCAATTATCTTGACCGCTATTCCATCAAGATGCTCCCGGCATTTGGTATCCTCTGGACGCCCAATCCGAAGACGCGATTCGACATCTACTTCCCCAAGCCGAAGCTTGCACAGTACCTGACGACCATGGGCACCACGGATGTGTGGTGGTATTTGAACGGAGAATATGGCGGTGGTTCGTGGACCATTGAACGCAACGTGCCTGGAGACAAGAGGGTCGACATCAACGACATCCGCGTCGGTGGCGGAGTCGAATGGACATCCCACCGAGGAACACGCGGGTTCGTCGAACTGGCCTACGTCTTCGACCGTGAGATTGTCTTTGCCACGCCGTCGCCCCTCTACGCGCCTCCCATCGAGAAGCGTGAGCTCCAGGACACCCTGATGATTCGCGCCGGCCTTGCGTTTTAATCGGGGTGAAACCAACATCGTGACACCATCCTTATTCACGCAATGC
>JAUIHJ010000425.1 GCA_030432015.1 bacterium | reverse complement strand
ATGGTCTCCCCGTCGGTTGCAGCCGACGAATATTGAATGGTTGCGAAGGGCAGATTTTGCCCTTCGGGAGACCATCTTTCAACTTTCAACAATTATTGGGACGCTTCCCCTTTTTCAATTGGCAGTCTGTTGCGCGCGACAAATGCGCAACAGCACGGCGGGCATCTTGGGCCTGTATCGCTGGCTAGCGGTTTCTCACCTGTGTTCGATCGAGAAGTCAACTCGATCCAGACGCATCCGCAGCGGAAGGCATGGCCAGCATCCGACAGGACACACGAAGCGGGCGATCGTCTCGAAATGGCAGTTAATAGAGCCGGGCGGCCAGGTAATGGTACTTCACGTGTACCATTCGCATCCCTGGTGTGAACCATAAAGTGCGGGTCGTTATCCTGTGGAACAACCGCAGAGATTCCAAGGTTCGTACGATCGTGGTGACCAACCGCACCAGATGGGAAGCGACGCGCATCGTGCGAGGTTATCGCTGTCGCTTGACAGGCACAGAGACGTTTCATCGGGACGGCAAGCAACATTTGGGAATGGGGGGGTGTCAGCTTCGCAAAGGCCAAGGCCAGACACGGCATATGTACTTGGTCATGCTGGCGTACAGCTTGCTCGTACTCCAACTGCGTCAGAATCGTACGAAGGACTGGGCTCTCATTCGACTGAGGACCATCGGTCAAGCCTGCCGGGCAATGACGATCGAGACGATGAGAACGACCCTGGAATGGGCCATCAACGAAATCATCGAAAAAAGAAATCCGTCAACCACGTAAAGGCTCAATTGGGCTTGATCTGAAAGATTGCAAAATCTTCAGTTCAAACTGAGGTGCAAGCGACGAACACGTCGAATTGGCTAACGACTCTCGACCAATGCTGCCTCTCAATTACAATGCAGGGTCGCACGCGCGACGCGACCGACTGCTCTTGAGAGGAGCTGCTGCCATGAAACCGTTTGTCGTCACCGGTACGGGACGGTCCGGCACTGGATACATCAGTCGACTGCTGACCGCGCTTGGCGCGCGCTGCGGACATGAGGCCATCTTTCATCCGGCGACCCAAAAACCAGTGGTCAACTTCGGCCCGTATCAAGGGGATGCCAGTTGGCTGGCCGCACCCTGGATCCCCCAGCTTCATCCCGATGTCGTCGTCCTGCACCAGACGCGTGATCCAATCGACGTGGCACGGTCGCACCTTGGGATTCACTTCTTCCACGACGATGCAGATCCCAGCTATCGACCGTACCAGCAGTTCGTACGCAACCATAGCGACGTCTACACGCACACCGATCCGCTCGAACGTTTCATGCGGTATTGGATCCTGTGGAATGAAAACGTCGAGCGTCTGTGCGCCGATCGCAGTCCCGCTGATCACCTTCGCTATCGCGTCGAAGATCTGACGCCGGAGCTGGTGTCTCGCATCTTGGCGCTGTTGGGTCGTTCCGCACAACGCACTGCGATCGTGGCGGCATTGACACATTGCGACCCCCAATACAATCACCGCCGGCGCGACGATACCGTTGCCTGGGAGATGTTGCCCGAGTGTGCTCTTCGAGAACCGTTCCTCGTGCTGGCGCAACGGTATGGATATTCGCCGGGCCAACGCAGCCGCGCTACGCCACATCCGGAGCAAGGATCGACTTCCGATCGGCTGGCACGTGCCTTGTCACTGTACCAATCCGGCCAGTTGACCGGCGCCGAGCGAATCTGTCAGTCGGCCGCACGTTCGTCGCCGGAGAACGCGGCGGCTTGGCATCTGTGGGGCCTGATCGCGCTACGACAGGGAATGCGGGAATCCGCCACCGAACGGCTGACGCAGGCCACCGAACTCGCACCACAACGGGCCGAGTATCACTCGCATCTGGCCGAGGCGCATCGCACTAGCGGCGATTTGGCGGCAGCGGTGGCTGCGGGCCGCGAAGCGCTACGCCTCGACACACAGCTACCGGCGGCCCACAACAATCTGGGGCTGGCTCTGCAAGCCCAAGGCGAGCTGGACGCAGCCGCCTCCTGTTTTCACCAGGCCCTGAACTTGCGGCCCGATTATGCGAAGGCCTGTTTCAACCTGGGCAACGTGTTGCGCGAGCAAGGGCGGTTGGACGAAGCGGAGTCTCGGTTGCGAGAGAGCCTGCGATTGAACCCACGCTACCCCGAAGCGCTTAACAGCCTGGGGGCCACGCTGTTAGCACAGCGACGCCTCGACGCGTCCAGCGATTGTTACCAACAGGCGATTCGCTTGCGTCCCACCTATCGCAAGGCCTGGCTCAATTTGCTGAAAACCTCGGCGGAACAAGACCGCCACGAAGATCGAGCACGCCGGAAAGCCCGCGCGGCCAACCTGCTGCCCTTCTTGCGCCACGCCGCGCGGCTGGTCCCAGAAGCCGCGGAACCGCACTTTCTGATGGGCAATGCGTTGGCCGAGCTGGAACAAACCGAAGACGCGTTCGCCGCGTATCGGCAAGCATTGCAGCGAGAACCCGACTCCGCCATGGCGCACTTCAAAATCGGCAACCTCTGGAACGCCGTCCAGCGCTGGGAGGAAGCGGTCGCGGCTTACCGCCGAGCCGTGGAACTGGATCCGAATCTTGCCGAGGCACTGGCTAACTTGGAGAAGATCCGCGCCGAACTGTGCGACTGGCAGGATCGCACGCAGCAAGTCGAACGGCTCATGCAGAGCGTAACGGAGCGATTGGCCGAGCGTCGCCCCTGTCCCCTCAATCCCCATGCGGCGTTGTTCTTTCCCTTCACCATGGAGCAACATCTGAAAATCGCTCGGCTCGCGTGCGACGAAGCGCAACCCGCGGTGAAACCGGTGCGCGACACGCTTCAATTCACCTTTCCACATCCAACGGCGGATCGTATCCGTATCGGCTATCTTTCCGCCGACTTCCGCGATCACGCCGTCAGTCACTTGATCCAAGGCGTTTTCGGCCTGCACGATCGCCAGCAGTTCGAGGTCTTTGCTTACTCGTATGGTCCGGACGATGGCAGTCGCTACCGGCAGACGATCCAGCACGATTGCGACCACTTCGTCGACATTGCCGCTGCAACGATGGCAGAGGCTGCCCGCCGGATTCACGCAGACGGTGTCCATATCCTGGTCGACCTGATGGGGCATACGGGCAACGCGCGCCCCGAGATCGTCGCGTTGCGACCAGCGCCGATTCAGGTCAATTACTTGGGCCATCCCGGCACGATGGGCGATTTCGCCGACTATATCATCCTGGACAACGTACTGGCCCCGGAGGGCTGGGACGAGTATTTCAGCGAGCAGGTGGTACGTCTGCCGCACAGTTATCAGGCCAACGCGCCGCAGCCGATCGACAAACGTACTGTGACCCCGGAGGAAGAAGGCCTGCCCCCTGAGGCGTTCGTGTTTTGCTGCTTCAACAACAGCTTTAAGATCGAACCCATCATCTTTGACGTGTGGATGCGGATCCTGGCCGAAACGCCTGGCAGTGTGCTATGGCTGTTGGCACGCCGCGCGTCGATGCGCCACAACCTCGCTCGCGAGGCGGCCAATCGTGGCATCGATCCGCAACGTTTGATCTTCGCCCGCTCGGTCAGCAAGGCGAAACACCTGGCTCGTCACCGGCTGGCAGATCTTTTTCTCGACACGCCCCTTTGCAATGCGCACACGACGGCCAGCGATTCGCTCTGGGCCGGGCTGCCGCCGGTGACCTGCCTCGGCGAGACGTTTGCCTCTCGCGTGGCGGCCAGTCTGCTGACCGCTATCGGTTTGCCCGAGTTGATCACCAGCAACCTGGAAGACTACCAGCGGCTGGCGCTCGAGTTAGCCCACGACCGCGACCAACTTGAACGACTGCGGGCGAAGCTCGTCGCCAACCGCGTCAGCGAACCGCTGTTCGACACGCCACGGATGGTGCGCAACCTGGAGCGTGCTTACCAACAAATGTGGCAGCGTCATGCGGCAGGCGAGCTGCCCGCGCCGATCACGGTCGAGGAGTGCTGATACCATGCCTGGCTTGCGCGTCGCGCTCGTGTCACGGCTTGGGCTGGCCCGTCCAGCGGTGCGAGCGACCTCCCTCTTCCAGCCAGACGTTGTGACGAATCTCTTCCGTCTTGAAGCCGAGCGCTTTGGGACGCTTGGCGCCGGGCAGCGCCACCACGTCGTACAACTCCGCCACCGCCCCTTCGATGCGCAACCAATGGACGACGTCGCCGCTCGCCAGATCGATGACCTGCAAACCGCATCGGGCGGCAGCCCGATGATGCTCCAGCTTGCGATCCAGGGGCAACCCTTGAAAAGTGGACTCGCGCGCCTTGGATAACGCCACGACGGCGTGATCGCCCACGAACGTGAGACCACGCGCATACCCGGGACAAAAGGCGACCGGCTCGAAACGCGCCGACGCGAGGTCCCAATAGCCAAAATCGCCGGTGCCGGCGTTCAGTAACCACAGTCGATCGCCATGTAAACGCGGCGAGTGCGGCATCGACAGTCCTTCGCCAATCACGGCGTCTTCCGAGACATCAAGCAGGCAACCGCCCCCTTCGCGATGGTCGCGCCACCCGTCTGCCAAGTCCGATTGACTGCAGGCCGTCATGTATCGGGGACGACCGTTCTCCATCGCCAGCCCGTTCAAATGGCAGCGGTCCTCGGCACCCAGCCGGCTGATGAACGGCGGTTGCCAGAGGCGATGAAAATTGTGCCGGTGGCTGATCGTGGCCAGACAACTAAACAGGGTGCTGACGAACACCACCTCGTTTTCGCTGTCAATCGCCACATCGTGGACATCGATATCTCCGGTGATGTAGCCGGCACGGGGCACGAACAGTCGGTCGTAGCCGTCGGACAATTCACCCTCGTCCAGTACGTTCTCCAGCCGCCAGAGTTGAAACGCCGAGGCCAGCCAAAGCGTTTGGCCATTGCTCCACAGCCCCATGCAGCGATCGAACGTCCGCTCGAAAACTGACAGCCGTCCTTCGGGGCCAGTGCCTAAGAGCAGGAGTTTGCCCGCTTGATAGGTACTGATGGCCAAACTGATGCCCTGTTGCGCCAGCCAGGCAGGGAAGTGGCGCGAGGCCGTGACCTCGAGTTCGGGCCTCGAGGAGATGTTTTCATGTCGATTCATCGTATTTTTCTATCAGTTTCTTCACGGGACTCAACACGGGCAGGCGTGCGTTGTCACAACCATGTGCCGAACGGTAGATAAGAACTCACCCTTGATCTTCCCGCTGCGCGGGGCATGGAAGAGAGGAAAAAGGAATCCGTCGCTCGCCATGAGACTGTGATGATGATAAGCGCGAAACTTCATCGGATGAAGCCCCGCTGCGTGCAGTCTCAAGCTCTTCCCACCGCCCAGGCAGCGGCGCGTGGGCGGTTATTCCGACCCGCCCGCAACAAGCGAGTCAACGGCAACGGGAGCGGTCCCGAAGAGAGTTGTCGGCATTCGTGGCATCTTTCCTGCCCATCTTATTTGCTCTGCCCCGTCACACCATTACAATTCGCTCCTGTACCAATGCACGCAAGGCGTGACGCTACGGAAGCTGGTCGAGACAAACAGAGGAACAACATGGAATGGTCCGGTCGAAAGCGGCGCAACCGTTGCCGACGTGTGAAGGCACGGCGGTTACTGCTAGAGCCTCTACAGCCGCGTTGGCTGCTGGCTGTGGATTTCGGCGACGCGCCGACGCCTTATCCCACGACGTTGGCCCAAGATGGGGCCCGGCATATGGAGAGCGGTCCCACGCTGGGGACCAACCGTGACGGTGAGGCGGATGGCCAGCCCGCGGCCAATGCCGACGGTGACGACACCAGCGGCACGCCGGACGACGAAGATGGCGTCACGTTTGGCAACATGCTGGTAGGCCAGACCGCAGCCAGCGTGACGGTCAACGTGCAGAACGCGCCTGGCGGGGCGCGGCTGGACGCCTGGATCGACTTTAACGGCGACGGCAACTGGGGCGGGCCCTTCGAGCAGATTGCCGACGATGTCGTGGTGAACAACGGCGACAACCCGATTCTTTTCGACGTACCGAGTTGGGCTCGCAGCGGCGCGACCTTCGCCCGGTTTCGCCTCAGCACGGCCGGCGATCTGGCCCCCAGCGGCGACGCCTCCGACGGCGAAGTCGAAGATCACCAGCTCAACTTGGCGACGCCCGCTGCGACACCGGGCCTGTTTGCGGACCAGCAGGTGATCTCCACCAATGCCGACGGGGCCATCTCAGTGTTCGCCGCGGATATCGACGGCGACGGCGACCTGGACACCCTCTCAGCCAGCGCTTCTGACGACAAGATCGCTTGGCAGGAAAACGATGGCACCGGAGGCGGCTGGACAGAGACCAACATCACGACCGATATCGACGGAGCTCGCTCGGTCTTTGCCGCCGACGTGGATGGCGACGGCGACCTGGACGCACTCTCCGCCAGCCGTTTTGACGACAAGATCGCCTGGTATGAAAACGACGGTAGCGGTGGCGGTTGGACCGAGACCAGCATCTCCACCAATGCCGACAGGGCCTTCTCGGTGTTCGCCGCCGACGTGGATGGTGACGGCGACCTGGACGCACTCTCCGCCAGCCTCTTTGACAACAAGATCGCCTGGTATGAAAACGACGGCAGCGGCGGCGGTTGGACCGAGACCGACATTTCAACCACGACGTTCAGTGCCACGTCGGTGGTTGCCGCCGACGTGGACGGCGATGGCGACCTGGACGCACTCTCCACCAGCTTCTATGGCGACACGGTCGCTTGGTATGAAAACGACGGCAGCGGCGGCGGCTGGACCAAGACTGGCATTTCCACCAATGCCGACTTTGCCCTCTCGGTGGTTGCCGCCGACGTGGATGGCGACGGCGATCTGGACGCCCTCTCTGCCAGCCGGTATGACGACAAGATCGCCTGGTATGAAAATGACGGAACCGGTGGCGGCTGGACCGAGACCAGCATCACGACCGATGCCGACAGTGCCAGCTCGGTGTTTGCCGCGGACGTGGACGGCGACGGCGACCTGGACGCCCTCTCAGCCAGTAAATATGACGACAAGATCGCTTGGTATGAAAACGACGGCACGGGCGGCGGCTGGATCGAGACCACTGTCTCCTCTAATGCCGATCGGGCCCTCGGTGTTTGCCGCCGACGTGGACGGGGACGGCGACCTGGACGTCCTCTCCGCCAGCGACGGCGACGACAAGATTGCCTGGTATGAAAACCTGCAATTAGACTTTGGCGACGCCCCCGCCCCTTATCCGACGACGTTGGTCCAAGGCGGAGCCTGGCATGGGGCCAGCGGTCCCACGCTGGGGGCGAACCGCGATGTTGAATTCGATGGCCAGCCCACGGCCACTGCCGATGGCGACGACACCAACGGCGTACCGGACGACGAGGATGGAGT